>JAYUXQ010000747.1:0-9743 GCA_043752905.1 Nannocystis sp.
GGCTGGGCCTCGAGGTGCTGGCGCAGGGCGCTCTGCTCGTCGTCCTCGAGGGCGCCGTCGGCCCAGGCGACGTAGAGCAGGGGGAGGAAGGGCAGCAGCGACGGGTCCTGCGAGATCGGCGGGCGCGGGTCGAGCATTCGGGGTTCGTAGCACCGATCGCCGGGCTCGTGGCCCATCGCGGTGGAGACGCTGGGGCTGCCACTGGCGGACGTCAGCTTCTCGCTCGGCGACTCGGCGATGCCGCAGGCGACGATCCAGGGCGGCTCGGCGACGGCGTCTTCGGTCGGCTCGGCGGTGCTGGCGGTGTGCGAGTCGGTCAAGAAGACATTGTTTGAACACGCGCGAAGGGTCGAGGGCTCGCCGCTGGCGAGCGCGCGCATCGAGGACGTGGTCGCCGTCGATGTGGACCGGGCGGGGGGTGGCCAGGGTGAGCTTTCGGTCGTGGTGGTGGTTGCGCGCGTGAAGTCAGAGCCGGGGTATCAGAAGCGGCCGTACCACAGCAGGCCGGCCTGGCCGGCGCCGGCGTAGGGGGCGACGCGGCCGGCCTTGCGTTGCACGAGGAGGCCGGTGAGTGCGCCCGCTATCGTGCCGACGCCGAGGCCGAGGATGACGCTGGGCGCGAGCCGGCGATCGGCGCGCGCGGCGAGTTCGGTGATCGGGCCGGATGCGTGGGCTCGTTCGAGGGCGACGGAGTTGGCGGCCATCCATCCGGCGCCGGCGGCTGTCAGGGCGCCGCCGAGGCCGAGCTCGATATACCAGGCGCGCCGAGGCACAGGATAGAGGCCGGTGACGCCGGTGGCGATCAGGCCGGCGGCGGCGCCGAGCAGGCCGACGCCAGCGCTGGCGCGGTGGCCGGGGCCGATCGCCGCGTCGCCGCAGCCGACGCGGTAGTTGCCCTCGCAGGCGTCGCCGTGCAGGGCGCTGACGTATTGCAGGCGGCCGGTCAACGTGAGGCCGACGCCGGCCGCGAACACCGGAGCGGCGGCGAGGCCGAGGCCGAGCGCGAGCCGCTTGCGGACGTTGAGTGGAACCTGGCCTTTGGGACCTGTCGTCGAGGCCAGGTCGTCGCTGCCGGCGACGAGCTCGAGGGTGACCTCGAGGGGGACGCCCTTCGCTACGGTGATGCTGCGCCGGGTGGTGCGAAAGCCGGGGGCGCTGGCCTCGGCCTGCCACACGCCGGGGGTCAGCCGCAGGGCGCAGGCGGTGCGCTGGCTGAGGCAGGTCCAGGTCCGGGCGTCGTCGGAGGACTGCACGCGCACGCTGACTTGCGGGGTGCCGGTGGCGGAGACGATGAAGCGGACGTCGTCGTGGGCGCTGTCGGGGAGCAGGTTCCAGCGCAGGGTCTGCTCGGGGGTGGTGGCGTCGACGGTGAACTCGCGGGTGCTCGGGAGGAAGCCGGAGGCGGTGGCTTCGATGCGCCACAGGCCGGCGGGGAGGCGGGCGTCGGCGGGGGCGGGGGGGGTCTCGGGGGCGGTCGGTGTCGGGAGGTCGAGGGCGACGGAGGCGCGGCGGTTGCCGAAGTTTTCACCGGCCGGCCGGACGATGACGCGGGTGCCCATGCGTCGGGCGAGCTCGGGGCCGAGGTCGATGTGGACGAGGTAGTCGGCGCGCGGCTCCTCGGCTGGTGGTTCGGTCGCGTCGGACGCGGTACCGTCGGCGCCGGGCGCAGGGGCGTCGGCGGGCGCGGGCGCGATCGCTGGCGCGAACGCCAGCGCGGCCGCAAGGGCGGCCTTGCATGCGAGCAGGGGGAGCATCGCAGGCGGCATCGTGACACAGACGCCCGACGCCGGGCAGGGGGCGATGAACGGCAAAGGGCGCGATCCTTGCGGATACGCGCCTGTTTCGGGCGAAAACGAGACGCCCGCGTGATCTCGCTGCGGGCGCTCAGTCCTGGGTGCAGGCGCCGCCGTTGCACTGGAGGTCGCACTTGTCGGCGGTGCACTCGGCCGAGAAGGTCAGCTTGGCGGTGCGGCCGGCGCCCGGAACCATGGCGAGCGGGTACTTGACGTCGGCGCCGGTGAGGTTGCCGGTCGCGTCGCGCGGCTGGACGCGCACGTAGTCGAACACCGAGCCGTCGAGCTCGCGCTCGGGGTCGCCGAGGTAGTGGTACTGCATGGCCTCGTTCGGGGTCGCGTCGCAGGGCAAGTTGACGCTGAGCAGCGGGTCGGCGCCGCTGTTCTTGTAGGCGGTGATCGCCAGCTCGGTCATCTTGATCTGCGAGCACATGGTCTGGAAGCCGTCCATGTTGAGCTCGTAGCGGACCCACAGCTTGGCGGGGGTGGACGAGAGGGTGATGACCTCGGTGGTGACCTCCTTGCCCTCGAGCACCTCGCCGACCTCGGGCTCCTCGACGACGCCGTTCATGATCTTGGCGACGTTGTCGACGACGACGAATTCGTCGGGGTCGAAGCCCTCGACGCGGATCGCGTAGGTGCCGACCGGGACGTCGGTAAAGATGGCCTTGCCCTCGCCGCAGGGGACCGACCTCGAGTCGACCTCGACGTCCTCGGCGTCGCCGCTCTTGATCTCGAGCAGGGTGACCTTGACGTCGACGACGTTCTTGAGCGAGCACTCGATGCCGGCGCCGATCTCGAAGGGGACGACGAGCTCGCCGGCGGGGTCGGCCTGGTTGCAAGCCGGGACGGCGGCCGCGGCGAGGATGACGGAGAGGGAACAGGCGTGGGTGACAAGCTGCTTGATGTTCATGGACGTCCTTGAGCGGGCGGCAGGGACGCGGCGGACCCCGGCGATGTTCACGGGCAGCGCGGCGATGCGACCGCCCGGCGAAGAGATAGCCGAGGCGGGGGCTTCGGGCCAAGTTTCGATCCGCTATCGGGGGTCGAAAAACCCGGGCGGGGCCGACTGTGCCTTTAGTCGCGGATGTACTCGCGCGCGCTGGCGCGGGCGCCCCGGTCGCTGAGGACATGGAACACGCGCAGGCGCTTGAGGGTGATCGGGGACAGCTGGCCGAGCGGGACGTGGACGATCTTTCGGTCCATGCGCTGGGCCAGCTGGCGCAGGCTCTGGCGCGGCGGAGCGGGCGCCACGTAGACGACCATACGCTCGGGGGTGTGGTCGAGGGCGGCCAATAACAGGCGCTCGGCCTTGCTGCGGGCGTCCTGATAGAACGGGTCCTCCCACACGCCGAACATGGTGCCGGGCGGGCGGGTCAGGAGGAAGCCGCCGTAGAGGGCGCGACCGATGCCGGGGCCGACGACGCGCTCGAAGGGGTCGGTCGAGTAGAGGGCCATGTCGCCCTCCTCCTCGTGCTCGCCCTGCCAGGTCATGTGCCACGGGAATTTGGGCTCGTCGGCGGCGATCGGCTCGTCCTCGAAGACGACGACGACGGCGCCGGGCTTGCCCTTGATCGCCAGCTCGCGGCGGACGTAGAGGGTGCCGGAGTGCCAGTTGCGCACGGTCTCGCGGACGTCGACGCCGTCGTAGAAGTTGGTGGTGAACGGCTCGACGATCGTCTGCGAGGCGCTGAGGACCCGCTCGGTGCGCTTGCGCAGGAAGGCGCCGTAGTGCTCGAGCGCGAGGTCCTCGGGCGGGTAGGAGCACATGCTGTCGCCGTCGAACTGCTCGGCCCACTCGCCGGGGCGCTTCTCTTTCGCACGGGGCTTGATGACCCGCATCAGGCGATGGCGCCGCTGGAGGGTCTTCGGGTGGAAGCGGATCGTTCGTACGCGGTCGTGGAGGTCGCGCAGGCTGAGGTCGAGGGGGGCGAACTCGGGGCGGGTGGTCTGCCAGGGGTAGTGGGTGGCGACCTCCCAGACCTCGTGGGCATAGTTGTCGTCGGCGAAGCCGCGGGCGGCGATGACGAGCTGGTAGAGGTCGGGGCCGAGGCCGCCCTCGAGCCAGGCGTAGCGGCAGGCCCAGCGCAACAGCTGCAACAGGCTCCCGGGGCGCAGGGCCTCGCCGGTGCGCTCCTGGTGGGTCTTGCGGGCCTCCTGGCACAGCGAGAGCAGCAGGCCCATGCGGCCGGTCGCGCGCGGGCGGTCCTCGATCGGCTCGGGCGGGGCGGCGGTGCGAAACGGGTCGATCTTCGGGGCCTGGCGGGCCCTGGTGAACAGGTCGACGACGGTGGCCGCGTGCGCGGAGCCCTGGGCGGAGGGCGGGGCGGTGCCGCGGCTGCGCTCGTAGGCGGCGTTGACGAAGGGGAGCTCGGCGAGCACCTCGCGGCTGGCAGACTCGCCGAGGTGATGTACGCGCACGCCCTCGCGCTTGACCCGGCGCAGGGGGGTGACCGGGAGCAGGCCGTCGGCGAGCAGGGCGCGCAGCTGCTCGACGACGCCGCGCGCGTGGTGCAGGCCGCAGACGACGAGGATGAGCGCGTCGGCGTGGCCGGGGGGGCGCGCGCGCACGAGGGCGGCGACGTTGTGGGCGATCGCCTGCTCGCGGGCGTCGTCCTCGGGGACGCGGGGGTTGAGGGCGGCGCACTCGAGGGCGGTCTGCAGGAAGATGCGGGCGCCGACGGACTCGGCGGCGAGGGCGTCGGGCAGGCGGTCGCGGACCTGGGGGTAGTGGTCGACGTCGCGGTCGACGAGGTGTACGGGGATGCCGAGCTCGAGGCCGCGGCGCACGGTCTCGACCAATGCATCGGCGGGCTCGACCGGGAGGTAGACGGGTCGGCCGATGGCGTCGGTGTACTCGACGACGCTGAGCAGCGGGAGGCGGCCGACGGCCCGGCGAAACGCGTCGCCGACGCTCTCGGGCAGCTCGACGGCGAGGCCGGCGGGGCTGAGCTTCTCGATCGCCTTGCGGACCATCCAGGCGAACTCGAGGCGGCCGTGGAGGATCGGGAGGACCGCGGCGCCGGGCAGCAGGAGGCCGAGCTCGGCCAGCTCGTCGCGGCTCAGGCCGAGCGGGTCCGGCCACGCCGGGCGGTAGGTCGGGGCTGTCTCTTCGGACATGTCAGCGCTTGAACGGCGACGGCTTGGGCGATGGCGGCGATGGCGGCGATGGCGGCGATGGCGACGATGGCGGCGATGGCGGCGATGGCAGCGATGGCAGCGATGGCGGACCGGAGGCGGGGTCGATCGGGACCTCGCCGGGCAGGAACTCGAGGGCCTCCTCGCCGAGGATCTGCCCGGTGGCGTGGCGGACGTGCTTCTTGATGTCGAGGCCGCCGCGCTCGCTGGCGCCGAGCTTCATGGCGTAGCGGGCGATGTTGATGCCGTCGCGCACGGTGTAGGGCTGGTCGTCCTCGTGGGCGCGCTGCAAGAAGACGGAGAGGTAGTGGAGGATCCGCGACTGGGCGAAGGGGAGGTTGGCTTGCAGGATCGCCAGCTCCTCGTCGCGCTCGGGGAAGTCGATCAAGATCTGCGGCTGGAGGCGGCTGTGGATGTACTCGGGGATGTCGAAGGTGCTCGAGTCGTCGTTCATGGTGGCGCACACGCGAAATTGGCGGTGCGCGGGGATCTTGATGCCGGCGACGATCGACTCGACGTAGCGGCGGCGGTCGAGCAGCGGGGCGAGCGAGGCCCAGCTCTTCTCGCTCATGCGGTTGCCCTCGTCGAGGACACACACGCCGCCGGTGATCATGGCGCTGACGAGCGGGCTGGCGATGTAACGCAGCTTTTGACCGTCGGCGATGACGGGGGTGACGAGCAGGTCCTCGGGGCGGGTGTCCATGGTCGCCTGGAACACGTAGAGCGGGAGGCCGAGCGACTTGGCGGCGGCGGCGGCGAGGGTGGTCTTGCCGACGCCGGGCTTGCCGACGAGGCGCGGCGAGAGCGGGAGGTCGGTCTCGTCGAGCAGCATCCAGCAGGCGAGCAGCTGGCGGCGCAGCTCGGGGCGACCGACCCACTCCCAGTCGAGCGAGTCAGGTGGGGTCAGGCGCAGCTCGACGCCCTGGATCACGACAGAGTCCATTGCCGGGGGGTATAACAGGGGGCGCGGCGGGGCCGCGAGAAAACGCCATGGGGTCGGGGGTCGCTTCGGCTTTGTGGGGGTTTGCTGTGGGCGATGCAGGGGCCGCGGGGCCGCCGCGGGGGGCGCGCTGGGATCACGAAGTTGACATCGGGGGCGGGTCGGTCTGAATAAAGCACCCTTCACGGGGTCTAGCTGCCCGCGGGCCGCTCGGGCCCGGACCGGAGCCCCCGCATGCGCCCACGCCTCGTCCTCGCCACGCTCGCCTGCCTCTTCTTCGGGCAGCCTGCGGCCGCCGACGCGAACTACTTGATCACGCTGGTCACGCTGGTCACGCCGATCACGTTGCCGCCGCCGCCGGGCGAGGCGGACCAGGACGAGCTGGTCGGGCAGGACTTCGGGGAGCCGTCGCCCGGGAGTCCGGACCCGGTGGAGAGCGAGCCCGAGGAGGAGGGGCAGCAGCAGGTCGACACGCGTGAGCTCAAGCCGGTGGTGCGCCCGAAGGTGGCGCCCAGGGCGAGCAAGCCGAAGCTGGCGAAGAAGACGAGGGCCAAGGGCGACGCGGCCTGCGACTTTCGGGTGCCGGTGTACGAGCACGAGGTGATCGACGGCGACATGGCGAGCAGCATCGCGGCGCGCTACGGCGTGCGGCTCGGCGAGATCAAGAAGCTCAATCCACGGCTCGACATCAACAAGCTGCGCATCGGCCAAAAGATCCGCGTGTGCCCGGACATCGCGCCGCGGCTGCGTGAAGAGTTCACGTACGAGGTCAAGAGCGGCGATAATCTCTCGAAGATCGGCGAGAAGTACGGCCTGCTGCCCAAGGAGGTCGTCCGCCTGCAAAGCGGCAAGCTGCGCCGGCGGCTCGAGGCCAGCGCGAGCGACCTCAAGCCGGGCGACGAGCTGACGCTGGTGGTCGACCGCGGGGTGCTCCCCGAGTACGCGCCAAAGAAGAACGAGGACCGCGGGACGCTCAAGGTCGGCGTGGCGCTCGAGCCCGGCAAGGGCTACTTCATCAAGCGCACGCACCTGGTCTATGGGACAGCTCGCACGGTCAAGACGATCAAGGCGGCGCTGTCACGCTACAAGCAGAGCAAGGTGGGCAAGGGCGGGCCGCAGGTGCACGTCGGGGACATCAGCGCCCGCGGTGGTGGGCCGCTCAAGGGCCACATGTCGCATCAGAAGGGCATCGATGTCGACATGGGTCTGGTGCTCAAGGGCGAGGACGCCAACGAGACCCGGTTTCGTACCGGGCGCACGGACAACCTCGACATCGCGCGGACCTGGGCGCTGCTCAAGGCGTTCGTCGACAGCCCGGACGTCACGGCGGTGTTCCTCGACTACGGGCTGCAAAAGCTGTTGTACGAGCACGCGAAGAAGCAAAAGGTCAGCGAGAGCACGCTCGACGTGCTGTTCCAGTACCCGCGCGGCCGGGGTCGGTACTTCGGCATCATCCGCCACTGGAAGGGCCACAAGGACCACTTCCACGTCCGCTTCCGCAGGTAAGCGTCAGCGGGCGAGCGGCTGCAGGGCGACGCTGGCGAGGCTGTTGGTGGTCCCGGCGTCGGCGTAGATCTGCCGGGTCGCCGTGTGGGGTGACGATGTCGACGAGCGCCGGCGTGCCCGGCCAACGTCAGCCAGGCGAGCTACCCGGAGGGTCTCGCCTGGCTCAAGTCCGTGACGCCGTGAGTGGAGTGGCGGTCGCGGCGGTGATGCACCGCCGCGATCGGGCCCGGTGAGTCACTTGCAGTTCGGGGCAGCGGGCACCTTGCAGACCGACTGGGCCTCACCGGCGCAGAGGGAGTCCCAGCTGTTGGTGCAGCAGAACGAGTCGACCTCGCAGATCTTCTTGACGCAGGGGTCGCAGGTGGCGGCCAGGTTGACGCCGGTGACGCAGTAGCTGTGCGCGCAGGTGCAGGTGAAGCTGCCCGGGTTGCCGCCGGTCGGGCAGATCGCCGGGTTCTTGGCCTTGGCGACGCAGGTGGCGTCCCAGCTGACGTTGCAGCACATGGGGTCGGCCTGGCAGACCTTGGTCGCGCAGTCGTTGTTGGTGCCCGTGTAGGTGCAATTGGCCGCGTTGAGCGCCTCACCGACGAGGCACAGCGAGTGCCCGCAAGTGGTGCTGCCGGTCTTGCACAGGTTGGTGCAGGCGTCGTTGTCGACGGCGTTGCCATCGTCGCACTGCTCGACGCCGGCCTGGACGATGCCGTCGCCGCACTTGGCGGTCTTGCAGGTGGTGGTGCAGGTGTCGGTGTTGACGACGTTACCGTCGTCGCACTGCTCGACGCCGGCCTGGACGACGTTGTCGCCGCAGGTGGCGGTCTTGCAGGTGTTGAGGCAGGTGTCGGTGTTGACGGCGTTGCCGTCGTCGCACTGCTCGGTGTTCTGCTGGACGAAGGCGTCGCCGCAATTGGCGAGCTTGCAGGCGCCGACGCAGTTGTCGGTGTTCGACATGTTGCCGTCGTCGCACTCCTCCATGTTGCTCAGCTGGGTGAAGGTGTCGCCGCACAGCGGGAGCTTGCACGAGAGGGTGCAGGCGCCGCTGTTGTTGTTGCTCGCGCCGAGGTCGCAGCCCTCGCCGGGCTGCTTGAAGCCGTCGCCGCAGTTGGCGAGCTTGCAGACGTTGGTGCAGGTGTCGTCGTTGACCTGGTTGCCGTCGTCACAGGCCTCGCCGGGGCCCTTGTCGCCGTCGCCGCAGACGTTGGCCTTGCACATGGCGGTGCAGGCCTTGCCGGGGCCGTTGTTGGCGCCGTCGTCGCACTGCTCGACGTTTTGCTGGATCAGGCTGTCACCGCAGACGGCGTTCTTGCAGGTCAGGGTGCAGGCGCCGCTGTTGCTGTTGGCGCCGCCCTGGTCGCACTGCTCGCCGATGCTCGGCTGGACCAGGCTGTCGCCGCACACCGGCTTCTTGCAGGCGTCGGTGCAGCCGTCGTCGTTGTTGCCGTTCTTGCCGTCGTCGCAGACCTCGCCGGGGTCGACGATGTTGTTGCCGCAGCCCTCGAGCTTGCAGGCCGGCGAGCAGCCGTCGCCGCCCTGCATGTTGGCGTCGTCGCACTGCTCGTCGGGGCTCTTGTCGCCGTCGCCGCAGACGTTGAGCTTGCACATGGCGTTGCAGGTCTTGCCCGGGCCGTTGTCGGCCCCGTTGTCGCATGCCTCGGTGCCACCCATGGTGTTGAACAGCTTGCCGTCGCCGCAAACGTTGGCGTTGCAGTCGGTGGTACAGGCGCCATTGTCGGCGTTGGCGGCCCCGGCGTCGCAGTCCTCGCCGTTGCTGGGCTGGACGAAGCCGTCGCTGCACGCGGCGTTGGTGCAGGTGGCGGTGCACGCGTCGGTGTCGATCTTGTTGCCGTCGTCGCACGCCTCGGTCGGCGCGACCTTGCCGTCGCCGCAGCTGGCGAGCGCGCAGTCGTTGGAGCACTCGTCGTTGTCGACCTGGTTGCCGTCGTCGCAGCCCTCGCCGGGCCCGACGGCGCCGTCGCCACAGATGTTGTTGGTGCAGTCGGCCTTGCAGGAGTTCATGTCGCCGTTATCGGCGCCGTCGTCACACTCCTCGCCCGGGCCGGGGTCACCGTCGCCGCAGGCGTTGGCGGCACACATCGAATTGCAGGGCTGACCGGGGCCGTTGGCCGCCCCGTCGTCACAGACCTCGCCCGGGTCGATCATGCCGTCGCCGCACACCGGGTCGCTGCCGGTGGTGTCTCCGGTGGTGGTGTGCGCGGTCGGGTCGACCGTCGTGTCCATCGGCTCGGTCGCGCCGGTCGATTCGCCGGTCGTCGTCGTCGTCGTCGAGGCGCTGGTGGTCGGGAGGCTGGTCTCGCCGTCGCTGGTCGTCGGCGTGGTGGTGGTGGGGTTGGTGTCCGTGCCCGGCGATG
>JAYUXQ010000748.1:0-3964 GCA_043752905.1 Nannocystis sp.
AACGGCGGGGCGGCGCTGAGCAACGGGCAGAACCCCGCGAACAACTTCTTCAACAGCACCCGCTCGAACCTCGGGGCGGTGGTGTCGGTCGCCGGGGACCTGCCGCAGCTCACGGGCGCACCGCAGAGCATGTCGGGGATCGACCTCGACATCGTCGACGTGACCGCCAAGGTCAAGGGCGGCGACAAGTCGGCGGCGATCCAGGGCACGTCGACGCAGGACCTGTACTACCTCGCCGGCTTCGTCACGTCGATCTCGGACTACCGCCCGAACTTCGCGACCTCGACCAAGACGGTGACGGACGTCAACGGCGGCGTGGCGATCGCAGGCGACGTGCTCGAGTACGCGCTGACGGCGATCAACAGCGGCAACGACAACGCGATCGGCGTCGTGCTCACCGATGCGATCCCGGCGGGGGTCACGTATGTGCCCGGCTCGCTGGCGGTCACCGCGGGCGCGAACATGGGCGCGAAGACCGACGCCGCCGCCGACGACCAGGGCGAGTTCGCGGGCAACACCGTGACGGTGCGCCTCGGCGTCGGCGCCGACGCGGTGCAGGGCGGGAGCATCGCGATCGGTGCGTCGTCGTCGGTCAAGTTCCAGGTCACGATCGACATCGATGCCCAGGGCATCGTCGAGAACCAGGCGATCATCAACGCCGGCGGTGAGAACGGCGCCCCGCCGTCCAACACGGTGACCGACGGCAACGGTGGCATGCCGGGCTCGCCGCCGACGGAGGTCCTGATCGAGGAGTGCGCCGACGACTCGATGTGCCCGGGCTCGAAGCCGATCTGTGCGGTCGACCTCGAGCCGAACATCTGCGTGCAGTGCCTCGAGGACACGGACTGCGGCGGGCTCGTGCCGGTCTGCGCCGTCGGCACCAATATTTGCGTGTGCGTGCCGTCGGGGGTCGAGGTGTGCGACGGCCTCGACAACGACTGCAACGGCCAGGCCGACGAGGGCTTCGGCGTCGGCGAAGCGTGCAGCGCCGGGATGGGCGAGTGCGCCGCGGACGGCTCGCTGGTGTGCGACGGCCTCGACGCCACCGTCTGTGACGCGGTCCCCGGGACCCCGAGCGACGAGATGTGCGACGGGCTCGACAACAACTGCGACGGCACCCTGGACGAGGGCTTCGACCTCGGCGGCACGTGCATGAGCGGCTTGGGTGAGTGCGCCGTGATGGGCGTCAGCGTCTGCGACGGGCAGGGCGCCATCGGCTGCGACGCGGTCCCGAACCCCTCGGGCGCGGAGGTCTGCGGCGACGACATCGACAGCGACTGCGACGGCAACAATGACAACGGCTGCGTGTGCGTGACCGATGCGGACTGCGGCGCCAGCGACAGCGGTCAGGTCTGCGACGCGCAGGTGTGCATCGATGGATGTCGCGGACAGGGCGGCAACGGCTGCCCGGCGGGCCTGATCTGCACCTCGCAGGACGACACCGTCGGCCAGTGCGTGCCGGACTCCGGCACCGGCAGCGACAGCAACAGCGGCGAGTCCGGGAACAGCGGGGGCATGACCAGCGAGCCGACGACGAGCGCGAGCGACACCTCGCCGACCGAAACGAACAGCGACGCGAATACGGACTCGAGCACGGACTCGGACAGCGACTCGACCACGGCCGCTAGCAACGGCGAGATCGACGACGAGGGGCTCGGCTGCGAGTGCGACAGCAAGGGCGCCCCGGCGCCACTCGGCCTGACGCTGCTGGTGCTGGCCGGCATGCGCCGCCGCCGGCGCCAGGCGTGAGCGAGGCGTAGGCCTCGGGCACGAACGGCCGGGCTCCGCGTACGCGGGGCCCGGCTTTTTTCATTGGAAGACGTTGTGCCCGGGCCGGAGCGCGTCCGCGGAGACAGCCGCGGTCAGACCTCGCACGAGGCGAAAGCTGTCCCGTCGGATCGCGGTCTCGGTGGCGATGGGGACGCGCCCGTCTCGATCATTCCTCTGACTCGTCCGCGGGCTCGGAGGCCTCGGAGGCCTCGGGGACCGCGGGGCCGGGGGCCAGGCCGGTCTTCACCTGTTCGGCGATCTCCGGGACCGTGTAGCCGGTCTCGACCTGTTGACGGATCCACGCGGCGCGCTCGACTGCCCAGCCCGGCCAGCGGCTGTGGACCCCGCCGCGACCACGACTGATGATCGTGGGCCCAGGCAAAAGCGCCATCTTACACCATCGGCGCAGCGTGTCACGGTGAACTTCGCCGGCCGCGGCGGCGACCTCCTGCGAGGTGGCGAAGGGCTTTGGAGCTTTGAGGCGGGACGGCATGACGAGGGCAGTGGGTCGGCCACCAGTCTACGTCAGTTGCGCGGCAGATTTTGCAAGATGCGGACGGGGCTTGTGAAGACTGAAAGGATGTGCAAGACTGTATTTGGAGTGCAACAAGGATGTATAAGCTCAGGAACATTCATGGAATGAAGCGAAGACGAGGCGCCCGCGGGAGCGCAGGGCTGCGGGCGCTGGGGCGCGGCGGGTCGCAGTACGCCGTCCTCGACGCTGCGGGCCTGGTCGTGACGACCTCGCAGGCGTGGCCGACGTGGGATGCACGGGGCGACGTGCCGCGAGCCGCACGCACGCGCGACGTGCTGCTGGCGCATCGCTGGTTACGGGCGGCGCAGGCCGGAGATTTGCCGGGTGAGCTCGGGGTTTGGCTCGGGGTTCGGCGCGGGTGGGCAGGGCCGTGGCAGGTGTGCGCGCCGGTCGTGCGGGTGCCGGTGCTGCCGGAGCGCGAGTGTCGGCGAGGGGATGCGCTGCGGCTGCTGGAGGCCGCGCCGGGGCCGGCGCTGCGGGACAGGGCGAGGTTGCGAGCGACTGGCCTGCTGGCCTGCGCCGGCCTCGATGGCCCCGCGGCGAAGATGTTGCTGCGGTGTTACGAGGGATTTTTTCCCGGCGTGGAGGTGGGGGTCGCGTGGTCCCTGCACAACCGGCTCTGTGCGCGCGGCCGGAGCTGCCTGCATTGTCTCGACCTGCGCTCTCTGACCTGGGACCTGCTGGCGGGCGCGAACCTGTGGACGCTCCCGGAGGCGGGTGGCGGGCGCTGGCCGGTCGGCGTGCATCTGTTTTCGGTTCACGCGGGAGCCGTCGACGGGTCGGGGGCATCGTCAGGCCCCAGGGGCAGGCGGGGTCTGGCGAGGTCGTCAATTCCCCATGCTTCGCCGCGTTGAGGGGTGTGGTTCTCTTGCGCTGGTTCTTGGCTTGCCGGGACCGCTCGCTTACAATGCACCGCCGGTCTGCGCGCCTCTCGCTCTGATCCACTCGGGATCCCTCCGGCGGCACGAACTCGAAACGAAGGCATGCGATGAAGTGGGTCGAGATCAGGCACGATGGTGACGGTAATCGCGGCGCGGCCTATGTGGCCGATGTGCCCGGCGGCGTGCTGGTCCGGACGGTGACGCACCTCATCCTCCACACTGGCCTCTACGTCTCGGAGGCGCTGGCCTTCGTGCCGAACGTGACGGTCGCGGACTTCGAGCGCAAGCCGAAGGACGAGGACTAGGTCCCCGCCGCCGTCCGGTCGGTGGAGCAAGCCGGATGTCGTTGCAGGGTCATGAACGCGGCGAGAAGCGTGGCCGTCGCCTTGTGTTCGCGCTGGTGGTGGCCTGTTGCACGTCCGCGGGGCCGACCGAGCCGGTGCGTCCGCAGGCGGTGCTGGTGAGCCCCGAGGCGCGGGCCGATGTGCCCGCGTGGATCGCCGGCGACGATGCCTTCGCGCTCGAGCTGTATCAACGCGTGCGGGCCAGCGCGGGTAATCAGTTCTTCGCGCCAGGAAACCTGCGCAGCGCGCTGGCGATGACGTATGCCGGCGCGGCCGGGACGACCGCGGAGGAGATGGCGCGCACGCTGCACTTCGAGGCGTTGCCGGGCCTGCGCTGGCATGCCGCGCAGGCGGCGGCGGCGGCGGACCTCGGGACGGCGGACTCGGGGGTCGGTGGGGTGGTGTTGAGGGCGGCGAATCGGCTGTGGGGCGCG
>JAYUXQ010000749.1:0-9726 GCA_043752905.1 Nannocystis sp.
GGATGCGACGTTGACGGACCGAACACCGGGGATCGAGGTGCGGTGGCTGCGGTGGGAAGACGCCAGCGAGGCGATCCTCGAGCTGCGGCGGCGCGTGTACGTCGAGGAGCAGGGCTTCGAGATGGACGTGGTGGCGAGCCCGCGCGACGCGTCGGCGCTGCACCTCGGGGCGCTGGTCGACGGAACGCTGGTCGCGACGATCACCGCGTACGTGTACGAGTCCGGGGCGCCCGAGCTGGCGCAGTTCGAGCTGCCGGTGATCGAGGGGCTGACGATGCAGGTCGGCAAGCGCATGGAGCTGGCGGCCCACCGCGGCAACGGCATCACCGAGGTGCTGCTGGCCGGGCTGCTGCGCTACACCTACGAGAGCCTGCGTCCGGCGCGGATGTTCCTGGTCCTGCGCCAGGTGCATCGCGGCCTCAGGAATCAGTACGCGCGCATGTTCGACGTCGAGTTTCACGCGGAGATCGGGACCGGGGACGACTCGACGGTCGTGATGACGATCGAGGGCGAGGTCCGGCTGCGCCGGCTGTATTTGAAGATGCGCGCGATGGCCGAGAGCGCGCTGCGACGCTGCCCGGTGCGCGTGCCGTCGCTGGTGCAGTGCCTCGCGGCCGAGGGACGCGAGGCGCTGCTGGCGACCGCGCGCGTGACCGCGGAGAATCTGTACGTCGCGCCGCTGTCGCTGGCGGACGAGCTGCCGCGGCTCTCGGCGCAGAACCGGCTGTTGTTCGCGGAGCAGCGGCCGCGGCTGGCCGCGACGTTCCCGGCGCGCGCGGAGTCCGGGGCGCGTTTGATCGATGTTGGTACAGGTACGGGCGTGTACCTGTCGATGGTGGCACGCGAGCCGGCGCTGGCGGGGCACCTTATCAAAGGCATCGAGCCGTCGCCGCAGCTGCTGGCGTACGCGCGCTTCGCCTACCCGGACATCGCGTTCGCGGAGGGCAGCGCGTACGCGACCGGTGAGGCGGACGCGAGCGTCGATGTGGTCACCGCGAACTTCGTGTTCATCCACCTGCGCAACCCGGATCTCGCGTTGCTGGAGCTGTGGCGGATCTTGAAGCCGGGCGGGCTGTTGTATGTGGTCGATGTCAATGACACGACTTTCGTCGGCCCGCCCGAGATCCGGTCGATGATCGAGGCGCACCATCGTCACCACGAGGGCGACCGCACGATCCTCGCGACGCTGCCGCGGCGCGCGGCGGAATTCGGCTTTGAAGAAGTGGCGCATCACCGCACGGTGGTGCGAAACACCGGCGGCGTCGAGCCGAGCTTCGCGACCGACGAGGTCCGCCTCGGCCGCATGAGCCTGTGGGGTATGCTGGCGTTCATGGGCCAGCGCGAGGAGATCGACGAGGCGTTCCAGGTGGCGCAGGAGCACTATCTGGGCACCGATTGCGAGATTAGCCTCGAGGTCGAGACGCAGGTGTTTCGTAAGCCGCGCGATGGATCGATGGCGAGGAGCTGATGCGGGTCATCGAGTCGAGCGACGGAGACCTCTCGGGCGTGCGTGGCCGGGACGCGCTCGAGGAGGCGACGGAGATCCTCGAGGAGCCGTCGAAGAACATCAAGCGCAAGATCCTGATCTCGGTCAACCTGATCATCGCGCTGGTCGGCACGCTGCACGTCGTGATGCAGCTGGTGACGGTCGGGCACCTGCCGGACCCGGCGCGCGACAGCGTGGTGCTGCCGCTGATCGTGTTTATCAACCTCGGGTCGGCGATCTACAATTTGCGGGCGCTGGGGGACGAGCGGCGGGTGAACGACAGGCTCGATGTGCTGACGCGCTGGGTGTCGGTCGTCATCATTCAGCTCGCATGCCTGATCATCGTCCATTTCAACACGAACACGGCGACGTCCATCCTCATGGACCACACGCTGAGCATCCTGACGATCTTCCTGACGGGGGTGATCCTCGGGCGGTGGGCGGCGCTGGCGTGGTTCGCGGTGACGATGGCGAGCCTCGGGATCGCGGTGAGTCATCGCGGGCTCGAGTTCGAGTATGCGTTGATGACCCGGGCCGAGCTGGCCGCGCTCAAGGCCCAGGGGACGGCGGCGGTGCTCAGTCGCTTCGAGGCCGCCGCGGACGAGCGGCTGGTGCCGTTGCCGCTGGCGCTGTTCGCCGCGGTGTCGGTGGTCTTCACGGCGTTGACGGTGGCGGCCACCTACTTCGAGGCGGGCCTCATCGGCCGGGTGACGGCGGCGATGCCGGTCGCGGTGAAGAAGATCCAGATCGCGGCGCGCGAGCGGCAGGTGCTGGCGCAGGAGAACCTGCGCATGGGTCTGGAGCTCGACGTGGCGCAGCGGCTGCAGGCGATGATCCTGCCGCGCGGGGCGGAGCTGCAAAAGCACGCGGACCTCGAGATCGCGGCGCACATGGTGCCGGCCTCGGAGATCGGCGGCGACATCTACGACGTGCTGGACGGGCCGGAAGGATCGACGCTGCTGGTGATCGGCGACGTCACCGATCACGGGCTGGCCTCGGGCGTGGTGATGTTGATGACGCAGGCGTCGCTGCGCACGGCGCTCGAGCAGACCGGGGGCGACCTCGTGCAGTCGCTGGTGCGCGTCAACTCGGTGATCTACAAGAACGTCAGCGAGCGCATGGGCGACGGGCGCAACCTGACGCTGGCGCTGCTGCGCTATCACGCGGGCCAGGTGCATCTTGCCGGTCAGCACGAGAGCGTGATCCTGGTGCGCGCGGACGGCAGCGTCGAGGAGATCGACACGCTGCCGCTCGGGATCAACGTCGGGCTGCTCGGTGAGGTCGAGGACATGATGTCCGAGACGAGCTTCGCGTTTTTGCCCGGGGATCTGATGGTGCTGTACACCGACGGCGTGACCGAGGCCGAGCGGCTCGACAAGCAGCAGTACGGCGTTTCGCGGCTCAAGGACTCGGTGACGAGCCGGCGCGCGCTGCCCTGCGAGCAGATCGTTCAAGGCGTGTTCACGGACATCTACCGCTGGATCGGCGGCAGCACCGTGTATGATGACATCACCCTGGTCCTGGTGCGCAGGACCTGAGATCGTAGCGAAGCGAGGCGGCCATGGAACGTGTCTACGGCGATTACGACTTCGTCCCCGCGGCGCTGGTGCCCGAGGCCCAGCTGGCGCTCACGCTGTCGCCGAGCGAGTTGACGGCGCACTGGCAGCGCTGCGGGTTAATCTCCGACTTCGTGGCGAGCTACGTGTCGACGGCGTACGCGGCGGGCGACCGCGAGGCGAGCGCGCCGCTGTTCACGGCGATCTCGACGGTGTTTCAGGAGCTGATCGAGAACGCGGCGAAGTTCTCGCGCAAGCGCGAGGCGCCGATCTCGGTGCGCGTGAAACACTACAGCCGGATCCTGATGCTCGAGGTCGAGAACGGGACGACGGCGGCGTTCGCCCAGCGCTTCGAGGAGTACCTGACGGCGATGCAGGCGAGCGGGGACCTCGACGCGCTGTACATGAAGATCCTCGAGAGCAAGCTCGAGGACGCAGCGGCGGCGCAGCGCTCGGGGATCGGCCTGCTGGTGCTGCGCAAGGACCACGGGATCCGTGTCGGGGTGCGCTTCGACGAGGACGAACAGGGCCGCCCGACGATCACCGTCCGCGCGTTCCAGACGCTGGAAGGATACTAATTATGGAAGTCCGCGAGACAGAAGCCGTGGTCCGGTTCGCGCCGGAGACCGGGACCGTATCGTTTAGCGGCGCGTTGCGCCTCGCCAACGTCAAGGCCTACGACAAGGTGGTCGCGCTGATGCACGACGCCGCGAAGCAGGTCGAGGGCCCGCTGGTGCTCGACTTCAAGGATCTCAAGTTCCTCAACAGCTCGGGGATCACGGCGATCAGCCTGTTCGTGGTCGGCGCCCGCAAGGCCGGTACGCCGCAGCTGCGGCTCGTGGGGGCCAGGACGACGGCGTGGCAGCAGAAGTCGCTAGCGAATTTTCAGATGTTGTGGAAGGACATGGCCGTCGTCATTGAGTGACGTGGCGCGGGTGTGGTGCCTCGGGCTGGCCCTGGCGAGCGCCGGATGCCAGGGTGATACGTCGGTGGACGAGGAGGATGGGACGACCGACGTTGGGTCGACCGGGAGTGGGTCGTCCTCGAGTGGCGCGCCGACGAGCGGCGGCGAGGGCACCGACGAGAGCAGCGGCGGCAGCGAGGACGACGGTGGTTCGTCGAGCACCGGCGAGCCGGACTGTCCTGATGAGGATCGGCCCTATGCGCCGCCGCCAGTGATGGTCGACGGGGAGCTCGCGGTGTCGATCGACGTGCTCGCGCTCGCCGGTGAATTCACGATCGACTTCGCGGCGCAGACGACCCGGGCGCACGCCGAGCTGCGCTTTCGCGTCGGGCCGGTGGCCGGGCGGCCGATCTTCGATCTGCGTCAGGAGGGCGTCACGGGGAGCCTCGATGGTGCCGTTATGGACGCGTCGGGGCTGCCGCAGCGCGACCTCGGCGGCGGGCCGGGGACGGAGATGCGCGTGCTGGCGGGGGTGTTGCCGGCGTGCTCGGAGCACGTGCTCGTGCTGGATTATCCGATCGAGGTGCTGGTGGGATATGCCGCGCCGCCGCCGGTGTTCAAGGAGGATGGGGTCGCGTGGGACTTCGGCTTCAGTGATCTGACGCCGCGGACCTTCCTCGAGCAGTGGTTGCCGGCGAACCTGATCCACGATCGGCACCCGATCACGCTCGTGGTCGAGGTCGTCGGCGGGCCGGCGGACCAAAGGGTGATCAGCAACGGGCCGGTGGTCGAGCTCGGGCCGGCGCGCTGGCAGGTCGAGTTCCCGGCGTCCTCGACGGCGCAGTCGCCGATGCTGGTGTTGATACCCGGGGCGAGGGTCGAGTCGAGCAGCACGACGATCTCGCTGCCCGACGGTGATTACGGGCTCGAGCTGCACCGCAGGATCGAGGTCGCGGCGAGCTCGGCGGCGCTGCACGAGCTGCTGGCGAAGTCGTTCGCGTCGTATGCGACGTCGACCGGTGGGTATGCATATCCGGGCTTCACGGCGGTGGTCGGCTTCAACGGCGGGATGGAGTACGACGGGGGGACCACCAGCGCGGTCGAGGCGCTGTCGCACGAGCTGTTTCACAGCTGGTACGGGCGTGGCATCCGACCGGCGCGCGCGAGCGACGGGTGGTTCGACGAGGCGTGGAACGAGTACAACACCGGGTTCCCGCTGTTCCCCGCCGGGCCGATCGAGGCCGACGCGCCGCCGGGTGTGCTGTGCACGGATAATCCGTGGTCGCGGACGACGCCGTATACCGCGTATGTCGAGGGCAAGGCGGTGTTCGCTGCGATCGCAGACGCGGCCGGTGTCGAGGCGCTGCGGGCCAGCATGGGCGAGTTTTACGCGGCGCATGTGCTCGAGCTGGCGAGCACCGCGGAGCTCGAGCGTCATCTGTTCTGTTCACTCGGCGCGTCCGCCGTGCGCGAGGTGTTTCATCGTCATGTGTATGGCAAACAGGGGGCGGCGGCGGCGGTGCCCGACGGGTATTGCGAGGGCTGAGAGCGGTCAGTTCGGCGGGCGTGTCCGGGCGAAGAACTCGACGCGGGCGCGCCACTGGTCGGCCTCGAGGCGGTGACCCGCGGCGATGCCGGGCTCGGCGGCCAGCTCGGCGAGGACGTCGCGGGCGCGCGCGTAGTCGCGGGCGCGCACGCAGGCCTCCAGCAGCATGAAACGGGCGCTGCGGATCAGCTCCGGGGTGCCGAGGCCGGGCTCACCTGTCCCCGGGGACAGGGACCTGGCGGCGTGCGTGCGGGCCTCGGTGCCCTCGCCGACGTTGAGCAGCTGGCGGGCGGTGAGGTAGCTACCGAGAGCGACGTGCCCGGGCAGGGCGGCGATCTTCAGGGCGGCGTACAGGCGCAGGACGGCCTGGCTCGGGTGATCGGGGTTGGGCGCGAAGGGGTCGAAGTAGGCGAGCAGCGCGGGCGCGAGGGTCGGATCGGCGGCGCCCTGCAGCTTGACCTGTAAAGTGCGTTGGTGACTCTCGCCGAGGCCGCGGGCGAGCGCGCGGCGGTAGGCGGACTCGGCGGTGGCGAGGTCGTCACGCGCCAGCGCGAGGTCACCGAGGCGCTCGTCGAGCACGGCGAGCGAGGTGTCGGTCAGCATCGAGTCCGGGGCGTCGGGCGGGTGCCTGGCGGCGGTCCCGGCGAGCGCGAGCAGGGTCGCGGCGGCCTGCTCGAGCTCGTTGGCCTGGGCCTGGGCGAGCGCGAGGCCGAGGCGGTGCTCGGGCAATTCGGGTTCGACGGCGCACAGCTCGGCGAGCGATAAGAGGCGCAGCTCGGTGTCGCCGCGGGCCTGGGCGAGCGCGGCGGCCTGGGCGAGGTCGGCGGCCCGGTGCGCGCAGGGGCGCTGGAAGATCGGGCGCTGTTTATAACGCTGGCGCAGCGCCTCGATGTCCTGGGGCCGCAGCGGGCGGCTGGCGAGGAAGGCCAGCCAGTCCTGCTCGAGCGCGGCGAGGGATGTCCCATAGGCCAGGTCGAAGTCGCCGGCGTCGCGGTACAGGCCGGTGAAGGCCGCGACGCCGCGGGTCTCGATCAACCACAGCGAGAACGATCCGGCGGCCGCGTAGGCGCGGCGCGAGGCCTTCCCCCAGAAGCCGAGGCCCATGATCTCCGACAGCGGCGGGCGGAGCTGCAAGCGCTCGAGGATCGCGGCCTGGTCGTGCAGGTCGAGCGGGCCCTCGGACCGCGGGGCGAGGGCGGTGGCGAAGCCCTCGAGCAGCGCGAGGTTGACGCGGGGGCCGCTCCAGCCGAGGCGTGCAGGTGCACCGAAGATGCGGTCGCCGAAGCTGTAGGAGAACGCGTGCGCGAGCTCGTGGTGCATGACGCGGTGCGGGAACGGCTGCTCGTTGAGGTAGATGTGCCCGCGCCACGGTGGGGCGACCTCCGTGGTGCCGGCGCCGATCAGCGCGCGCTTGCTCTCGGGGGTCGGGAACACGAAGCTGTGGATCGGCGCGGCCGGGGTCTCGCCGACCTTGCGCGCCAGCTCGGACCACGCGAACTCGTGCTCGGCGGCGACGAGCTCGATGTCGCGGGCGGTGCCGGAGCCGGGCGCGTAGTGGATGACGAAGTGCTCGCTGACGTGGGTGCCGAGCAGGTTGCGCGCGAGGCTGTCGACGTCGCTGTGAAAGCCCCATCGGGTGGCGCGCAGGCCCATGGTGGTCGCGACGACCGCGCAGATCAGGAGGGCGGTGAGCGTCCAGGGGTGCTGTGTCGCGGCGCGGAGGGGTCGGCGTGCGAGGCCGGGGCCGAGCCAGATCCGGATCGCCAGCAAGGCGGCCGCGGCGGCGAGCAGGTTGTACCCGCGAAACCATAGATAGCGCCCCGAGATCGGGATGGCCTCGTCGTAGATCGGGCCGGCGAAGTAGCCGAAGAAGGGATCGAAGGCGTAGACGACCGGGTCGACGTACGTGCGCCAGAGGCCGATCACGAGGCAAAACAGCAGGGGCGCGAGGCCGAGGAGGATCTGCGGGCGGCGGCGTCGCGCGAGCAGGCCACCCCACAGGCCCGCGACCACGCCGAGCAGCCCCGAGACGGCGGGGCCCATGAGGAAGAAGCCGAGGCCGGTGACGATGTCGCAGTTGGGCTGCCACAGCGGGGCGATCAGGAGAATGGCGACCGGGATCGCGAGGAGTACGCCGAGCTCGCGCAGGGCCGCGGCGAACATCGCGGCGAGGGGATCGTCGACGGCGGCGCCGGCGTCGACATTGGCCCGCAGCGCGCGCACGGCGTCGACGCCGATCCCGACGCCGAACAGCGAGAGCGGCGTGGTGAGCACCAGGCTGCCCTCGTAGCCGAGGGTTCCGACCAGCGGGACGGTGGTCAGCGCAGCGGCGCCGAGGCCGAGCAGCCAGCGCCGGCGCAGGGTGGGGTCGCCGAGGTGCCGGCGCAGCGGGGTTCCGGGGCGGCGCATGCTGGGGCAGTATAGCGGCCCCCATGCAACTCGCGGCCTGGTTTCAATGTATTCGCGGCTGTCCTGGTCGTCACGCGCTCACGGAGGTGATCTATCGCTGTCCGGCCTGCGAGGCGCTGCTCGAGGTGGTGCACGACCACGAGGCGCTGCGCGAGCGCTCGCCCGCGGAGTGGAAGCGCGTGTTCGACGAGCGATACGGGCGTACGCAGTGGCCGTACGGCAGCGGGGTGTGGAGCAAGATGGAGTGGGTGCTGCCGACGGTGCACCCGGACAACGTGGTATCGCTGTTCGAGGGTAACTCGAATTTGTTGTGGGCCGATCGCTTCGGCAAGCAGATCGGCCTCGAGGACCTGTGGATCAAGCAATGTGGGATCAGCCACACGGGGTCGTTCAAGGACCTCGGGATGACGGTGCTGGTGTCGGCGGTCAAGCAGGCGATCGCGGAGGGTCGCGGGGTCCGGGCGCTCGCGTGCGCGTCGACCGGGGACACCTCGGCGGCGCTCGCGGCCTATGGCGCGGCGGCGGGCATCCCGGTGCTTGTGCTGCTGCCGAGAGGGAAGATCAGCGCGGCGCAGCTGGTGCAGCCGATCGCCAACGGGGCGCTGGTGTGCAGCCTCGACACCGACTTCGACGGCTGCATGCGCGTGGTCCAGGCGCTGACGAGGGACCCGCAGATCTACCTCGCCAACTCGATGAACAGCCTGCGCGTCGAGGGTCAAAAGACGGTGGCGATCGAGATCGTGCAACAGTTCGACTGGGAGGTGCCCGACTGGGTGCTGATCCCGGGCGGGAACCTCGGCAACGTCTCGGCGCTGGCGCGAGGGTTCGCGCAGCTGCGAGACCTGGGGCTGACCCGGCGTCTGCCGCGGCTGGTCTGCTGTCAGGCCGAGCACGCGAACCCGCTGTACCAGGCGTTCACGCGCGCGCGCGCGGCCGGGCGCGGGCTCGAGGAGTCAGACTACGCGCCGATGGCGGCCCTGCCGACGCTGGCCTCGGCGATCCAGATCGGGGCGCCCGTGTCGTTGCCCAAGGCCGTGCGCGCGCTCGTGGAGTGCAACGGGCTGGTCGAGCAGGCGAGCGAGCAGGAGCTGGCCGAGGCGGCGGCGATGGCCGACCGCACGGGGATGTTCAACTGCCCGCACACGGGCGTCGCGCTGGCCTGCCTGCGCAAGCTGGTCGACGCGGGGACGATCGGCCGGCACGACCGCGTGGTCGTGGTCTCGACGGCGCACGGGCTCAAGTTCACCGAGTTCAAGGCGCGCTACCACGAGGACGCGCTCGGCTTTTCGGGAGGGCTGGTCAACCGGCCGCACGATGTGCCGGTCGAGCCCGGGCAGGCGGTGGAGGCGATCCACCGCCTGCTCGATATGGTTCGGACCTGACCCCGGGGACAGGTCCAGAGGTCACGGGGCGCCGAGCCGGCGGGCGACCCAGTCGATCGCGGGGGACTCGTCGCAAATGCCGCTGATGTGCGACTCGAAGTTGATGATCTCGAAGCCGAGGTCCTTGTCGCCGAGCAGGCCGGTCTGGCCCTCGGCGACGGTGACGGCGGCCTTGAGCCCGGTAAACGCGAGGTCCCAGCGGGTCGGCACGCTGCAGCAGTCGTCGCAGTCGCACTCCTCGGCGACCACGCTCTCGATGGCGATCTGGTCGGCGGCGGCGGCGATCGGGCCGAGCAGGCTGCCGGCGTGGTACAGCGCGGGCGAGCCCTCGGGCTCCTGCGTGTCCCAGATGGCGACGCCGACCAGCTCGCAGCCGGCCTTGCTCAGCTGCCGCTCGACGACGATGCGCGGGCAGGCCGGGACCTGCCCGGGCAGCCACTCCT
>JAYUXQ010000750.1:0-9709 GCA_043752905.1 Nannocystis sp.
GATCTGCTCGCCGTCATCGCCGACCACGCGCGCGGTGGCGCGTCCACCGGAGCGGCGCCATGACCTCCGCACCCGCGCCGACCTACACGATCTATCTCCTGCGCTGCGCCGACGGCAGCCTCTACGCCGGCATCGCCCGCGACCTCGAGGCCCGCCTCGCCCTGCACAACCGGGGCGCAGGCGCCAAGTACACCCGTGGACGCGGCCCCGTGGTCCTCGTGTGGAAACGGGGCCGCCAGACCCCGCGCACCGCCAGGCAGCTCGAGGTCGCGATCAAGGGGCTCCAGCGCCGCGACAAGGAGCGCCTGATCGCCGGCGACGATGCGCTGTGGCGGCAGCTCCGGCGGCGCCATTGCACGCCTCTGCGCACGCCCCCGGAACTTGGCCACGAGCCCGCCCGGCGTGCTACAAGCACCCAGCCGCGCCAATGAGCCTCGAAGTCGTCTACAGCCGGATCTTGCTCGTGCGACACGGCCACTACGAGCGCACCGGCGATCAGGGCGACACCGTGTGGGGCCTGACCGCGCTGGGCCGCCGCCAGGCCGCCCGCACCGGTCGCCGCCTGGTCCAGCTCATCGAGGCCGCCCAGGGCAAGTTCGAGGGCCTGTTCGCCAGCCCGTGGCCCCGCGCCCTCCAGACCGCGGAGATCGCCGCGCACGAGCTCAACATCGATCGCATCAAGGTCAAGCCGTACCTGCACGAGGTGCTGCCCTTGCTCGACGCCGAGAAGGTCGCGGAGTTCGGCGCCCACCCGGGCCTGCCGTTCACCACCGCCGAGGAGCGGACCTTGACCGTCAAGCAGGTCGAACGCGTCCGCGAGCGCTTCTTCCGGGCCCCCAAGCAGACCAACCTGTGCGTCATCTTCACGCACGGCAACCTGATCCGCTACCTCGTGACCAGCACCCTGCGCCTCCCCTACGAAGCCTGGAGCCGCTTCGACTGCTGCCACTGCGGCATCACCGAATTGCGCGTCTACCCCGAAGGCTTCGAGGCCCTCATCAGCTACAACGACACCGGCCACCTCCCGGCCGCGTTGATCACGACCGCCTGAGTCTCCGTTCGACCCGGGCTTCGGTGCCGAGATCAGCGAATGCGCGGGAGGTCGGCCCCCTCGACGCTGAAGTCATGGCGCCCCGCGTCGTACGTCGCAAAGCCGGCGAGCTTCGCCGCGGCCAGGGCCGCCGCGACGTCGCTGCGGATGAAGATCCACGGGTAGCGGGCGCCCGGGATGCGGAACAGCGGCGGCCGGTCCGTCAGCAGCGACTCGTCGAGGACGACCTCGCGCGGGTGCCACAGCAGATCGTGGACGACCTCGATGTCCGACTCGGCGATGTCGACGTAGTCGCGGGTGGCGCGGACGTGCAGCAGCCAGAATTGGCCCTTGACCGGCGTTTTGGCGTGGTCTTGCAGCTGCACCGGGAGAAACTCGACGTCGACGAGGTCGTACTTCTCGAGCGCCTGCTTCGCCTTCGCGTGGATGACTGGCGCGCCGCTGCTTGCCATGATCGCGACGATCTTCTTCTCCGACTTCCGGCCGCGCATGGCCGCGACCACGCCGTCCTCGGGCCAGGTCTCGAGCAGCGGCTGGCCCGTCTCGAGCGCCTCGGTGTACGCGTTGTCGCCGACGGAGAACGACGCGCCGGCGGGCCCGGGCACCAGCAGCAGATAGGGCGCGGGCGGCCGCGGCTCGCCGACCTCCACATAGTCGGCGAGCGGCACCAGCGTGACCCCGGAGAACTTCTCGAGCACGGCCGCGGCGGCGTCGTTGCAGCCGATCGCCAGCGAGTATGTAATGCGAAACAGCGGCGGCAGCGGGTTCGTCGGCTCGGTCAGGCCGCGCAGCTCGGCGTAGGCGTAGCCGCCCGGGCTCATGTGGGTGCTCGCGGGGGTGACCGGCGCGATCGTCTTCACGACCGCGACCGCGTGGTCACTCGCGACGCTCTCGCCCCCGCGGGCGACCAGCCGCAGCGGGACCAGCTCGATCGCCGGGTCCAGCTGGCGCAGCGCCTTCGCCAGCCGCTTCGACACCACCAGCTGGCGCTCGCTCGTGCTGAGCAGATCCGGCAAGGGTGTGGGCACCTCGCCGCGAAACACCATGTGGGCGTCATGGGCGACGAAGTTGATGGGGAGGCCGCCGACCACGGTCTGGCGCAGCTCGTGGCGAGCCGTCACGCCGCGCAGTCTGCCGAGCAGGGGGCCGTGTTCGTCGCCGCGGACCTCGATGATCTTGCTCATGCCCCAACCTCCCGCTCAGCCCGCAGTCGCGGCCTTGTAGGCCGCCTTGAGTCCGGCGATGTGGGCCGCGTCCTCGAGGTCGATCGGCGGGATCGTGTCGTAGGCCTCGTAGAAGATCGTCGGCTTGTGGTCATCGGGCATCTCGAGCGCGCGCCGGATCTTGCGATTGTCGGGGACAAAGCCGCGCGGCACCAGTTGCTCGATGCACTGGCCGATCGTGCCCTGGAGGCCGCAGATCAGGATCTGCACGTTCTCGGGCTTGAACGCGCGCGGCGGCAGGCCGAGGATGTCCTCGAGCGCGGCCAGGCGCGCGGACGAGAAGAAGTTCTCGGCGCGGCCGGTGTGTCCGCGCCAGTTCGGGTCCTGCTGCGGGCGGGAGACCGTCGGGAGGTAGCGCAGGCCGGTCTTCGCGACCAGCTCGTCGAGCTCCTCGCGGTAGCCGAGGTCGGCGCTGTAGCTCGCGCCGTGGATGATCACGTGGTCGGACAGCGAGCGCGTCGGGTCCTTGATGTACTCGCTGCGAACCATCGACAAAAATGGCGCCAAACCAGTGCCCGCGGCGACGCAGATCTTGAGGCGGCGGTCGTCGGCGCCGACCGTGTCGGGCACCGTGAACTTGCCGGTCGGGTGCACGCGCACGTACATGCGGTCGCCGACCTTGCGCGGCCACAGCAGGTGCGTGAACGGGTTCTCCGACTCCGGCTTGTCGACGTAACGGATGTAGAACTCGATCAGATCGCGGCGCTCCGGCGCCGACGCGATCGACATCGGCCTGCGAACCCCGCCGAGCTCGACGCGAACCTCGTTGTTGAGGCCGAGGACCATGTACTGCCCGGGCACGAACCATGCGCCGGAGCCCGGCAGGGCCTCGTCGGGACGGACCCGAAACACCGCGAGCGCGGGTGTCAGATCTTCACGCTCGACCAGCGTCGCGTTGTACTCCAGCGGTTTGGCCATGGGGTCGCATCATGCCCCAGGGGCGCGAGCCTCGCCAGCGCCGCTGCGGACCCCTCTGCGTTTCTGGAGCCGGATAAAACCTCATTTATCTCCGCAAATTCGGTCGCGGCACGGTGTCCCCGATCGCGAAGAAATTCTTCGCGGGTCTTTGCGGGCGGCGGCCCACGGCCGGTCCAGGGCCCCGGACAGGCGACATCACAGGTACTCGACCTCGATGCGCACCGAGGTGCCGTCGCCGAGCGGCAGCTCGCGGTCGTAGCGGGTGTTGCTGAGGTGCCAGCGGGCGAAGCCGTGGCACATCGTCTCTGCCGCCGCGAGCCACTCGATCAGCGCCGGGCAGTCGCGGTACTCGATGCGCAGGAACCCGGCCGCGTCGGTGAAGCCACGCAGGGCCGTGTCGTGCATCTTCTCGACCTCGTGGCAGGCCTCGGCGAGGCTGCAGCGGCGCTCCTGGGCGATGCTGAACACGAGGTTGACACCCTCGCTGCGGGCATCTTTGGGCACCGACACCAGGTCGTTCTGGATGAACACCAGCTCGGCCGCGGCGCGCTCGAGCGCCGCCATGCCCGGGTGTCCGCGCACCTCATCTGGCAACGCGCAGCCGCAGGCGTACTCGAGCAGGTTGAGGGTCGGCAGCACGCCGATCGACTGGCGCCGGCAGTGGATGTACGCCAGCGTCTCGGGGTGGCGGCCCTCCTCACGCAGGACCCGGAGCTGCTCGGCTTCCTCGCGGACGGCCCGCAGCCAGTCGCCGAAGCGCTCGCCCAGGCGCGCGCACCAGGCCGTGTCCATGCGCGCCCGGTAGCGCCGGGCCGTCTCCCACCACGCGCGCAGGTACGGGCCGCCGGCGTCGACGTCGAAGTCTGGCTCGCCACGCACCGCGGCGACCGCCAGCGACTCGTGGGCCTCGCCCTGCCCCTCGAGCATGTCATCGTAGAAGATCCACAGCGTCAGGAAGCGGGTCACCGTCGCCAGCGCCTCGGCGTCGGCGTTGTAGAGCGGCCAGCCGCCGTAGCGTGCGACCCCGAGGTGGCGAAACTTGGCGATCGCCGCCTCGCTGTCGAGCAGCCGCAGATCGGCGAGCCACGCCTGCGTGCCGGCCTCGGTGGTCGCCGCGTGCGGGTGCACGGGCGTGTACCACTGCATCGGATAGCGCAGGGTGATCGTGGCCGGCACCGGCCGCAGCTCTTTTTGCGCGGTCATCATGAGCGATGGTGAACCATCCAGCGAAGAAAATGGGGGCGATGGCTCGACGTGGGCGATCCCCACAGTGACAGCGTCGTCAGAGGCCGCGAGGATCACTACCTCGCACGGTATTGTGTCCGGCAGCACGCCGGTCTGTTCACTCCAGACATCCATAGAGCGCCTCGAATTGGCCCTCACAGCCGGAGATCGTGGGTCGGTCGGAGGCGTCGCAGGTATAACTCGGGGTCTCGCCACCACAGGTGACCGCCGAGGAGAACTCGACCACGCACGGGCCCGTCACCCTCGACATGCAGTCACTGGCGCAAGCGGGGTCGTCGGCGGGACCCGCCGGGCACTTCGCCGCCAGCACCGCCTCGCAGACCGCCGCGCAGTCGACCGTCGCTTGACACTGTTCCGGCGTCCCGGCCGGGACCTCGAAGCGCTTCCAGTGGCCCTGCGTGCACGCGGCCCCGGCATAACCGGCGCACACGTCCTTGCCCGGCGCGCACTCCTCCCCGTCCTGCTCGCAGCGGGTCCCCTCCGGCGGCAGCTCCTCGCTGCACGCCACCGTCGGCGTCTCCGTGTCGCCCCCGGTCGAGTCACCGCCGGTGCACACCCCCGTGCCGGCCTCGAAGAACACCCAGACCCCACTGGCGCAGCGCATGCCGGTGTAGAGGCCGCAGCCGGTCTCGTCGGGCAGGCACTCCTGACCCTCGCGGGTGCACAGGCTACCCTCCATAGGCAAGGCGTCGCCGCAGGCGTCGACGTCGGTCGTCCCCGCCTTGCATGCACCCCACGCGAAGCTGAGGACGGCCAGCGCCGTCAACTCGATCCACAGCGCGCGCGAGACATGCACGCCGTGAGGCTATCATCGGTCGCCATGCTGTCGAGCCACGCGACCGACGATTAGCGTCGCGGCTGCGACGGTCCGCTGCTCACACGCCGTCCACTGCCTCCATGGGGGCCAGCGACGACGCATCGCGCCGCCAGCGCTCGCCCATCGCGTTGAACACGGGGGCCAGGTCCCTCAGGCCGACGTACGCGCCGTCGATCTTCGCGAGCAAACGATCACGGCAAACCCGATGATCCGCCACCGGGGCGCCACACAGCGCTTGCACGACCTCGCGCGGACGGGCCCCCTTCACGCTGCCCTCTTCACCCGGCTCCTGGAACATGTCGAGCCGGAACCGCAAGATCCCCGCCGCGACGTCGACCTCCGCCGCGACGATCCGCGGGCGCACATCGATCACCTCGCCGTCCCCGGCGCTGGCGCGCCGAAGCCCGCGCTTGTTGGCCTTGGGCGCGCGCTCGATCGGCAGCGGACCCGCGAGCCGCCGCGGCAGCTCGCTCGCCAGCGCCGCGGCCTGCTCCGTCCCGATCGCCACCGAGTAGTCGGCCCCGACGATCAGCTCGCCGATCCGGCGCTCGCCCGGCGCGACCACGCGGACCCCGACGATCGCCAGCCCCGGCGGGGCGACGGCCGCGAGCCGCTCGTGCAACGTCACCGCCTCGGCCGCGCGCCGCTCGTCGCTCCACAGCCCCGCCATGTCCTCCGCGGCGCCGGGCAGCAACAGGTCGAGCTCCGCCACCTCCTCGCGGGCCGCGACGCCAAGCGCCAGAGCTGGCCCGAAGGACATCCGCGGCACCGGCGTGAAGCCGCGCGAGAACGCGGTCTCGACGCCCGCGCGTCGCAGCATCCGCGGGATGACGCGCATCAGGTCGAGGTGACCCATGAAGCACATCGGCCCCGACTTGCTGAAGAACACGCGGACCCGACAAAACGGCGACTCGGCCGCGGCCTTGAACGCGCTGTCGTCGGCATGCTGGCTGGGGTTGAGGCGCCCGCGCAGGCGCGACCGCTCCCGCAGGCTGTCGAGCGTGACGATCGCCCCGGGGCCCGCGGCCTCGGCCGCGTCGGTCTCCAGGCGCTCGCGTCCGTGCCGCTGGCCCTTGAGCTCGCCGAGCCCGCGCAGCGCCACGAGCCGCTCCTGGCGCATCTCGGACATGTCGCAGGCGATCCCGCAGTCGTAGCAGACCAGCCGGCGCGCATCCCCCTCGGCCTCCTCGGGGCTGGTGGCATGGACCTTCGCGCCGAACGGTTTTCCGCACGGCGGCGACACCCGACTCTTGAGCGCCTTGCGATACTCCTCCGCCAAAAATCCCGGCTCGAGGCCGATGTCGATGTGGTCCCACGGCAGCCGGCCGTCGAGCGGCAGCGTGCGCGTGTAACGGTTCGGGTCGACGCCCGCGTCCGCCAGCGCCTTGAGCCAGCGCTCGAACGAGAAGCACTCGCGCCAGCCCTCGAAGCGCGCGCCCGCCTTGTAGGCGTTCTCCAGCACCTCGGCCATGTCGCGGTCACCGCGGGCGAACAGGCACTCGAGCCAGCTCTCCTGCTGGTTGTGCGTCTTGAGCTCGAGGCGGTAGCGCTTGGCCAGGTCGCGCAACAGCTTGACCTTGCCGTACAGGTCCTGCAGCCCTTCCATCGCGGCCCACTGAAACGGCGTGTGCGGCTTGGGCACGTGCTGCGAGACCGACACTGTCACGCTCGGCATACGTGCCATCCCCAGCTGGCGTGCGACCTCGCGGACGCGGCGCCCGGTCTCGGCGATGCCGATGACGTCGGCCTCCGTCTCGGTCGGCAGGCCCATGATGAAGTACATCTTGATGCGCTCGTAGCCGCGCTCGAAGATCCGCCGCGCCGAATTCAGGATGTCCTCGTCGCTGACATTCTTGTTGATCACGTCGCGCATGCGCTGGGTCCCGGCCTCCGGCGCGAACGTCAGCCCGTTGATCCCGACGCTCTTGATCTCGTCGAGCAGCGAGTCATTGAGCCCGTACGCGCGCAGGCTCGCGACCCCGAGCTTGACCTTGCGCCGCTTGAGCTCCGGCACCAGCTCTTTGATCAACGGGTCGATGCACGACACGTCCGCGGTGCTCAGCGCCGTCAGGCTCGTCTCGGCGAACCCCGCGTTGTCGACCCCCTTGAGCACCGCCTCGATGATCGCCTTCGGGTCCCGCTCGCGCACCGGGCGATAGATGATCCCCGCCTGGCAGAAGCGGCAGCCCTCCGTGCAGCCGCGCGTGATCTCGACGGCCGCGCGATCGAAGATCGCCTCCGCGTAGGGCACCGGGAACTCGGTCGGGAACGGATAGTCGTCGAGGTTGCGGACCCACACGCGGGTCACCCGCGCCGGCGCATTCGCGGCGATGCCCTCGGGCGTGCGCCCGGCGACCACCAGCAGCTCGGACCGCTCGTCGCGCTCGACGTAGTAAAACGCCGGCACATACACCCCGGGCACCTGCGCCGCCGCGGCGAGGATCTGCAAGCGCGGGGCACCCTCGCGGCGCATGCGACCGATCGTGCGCAGCAGCCCCGGCAGCACCTCCTCGGCCTCGCCGACCAGGCAGATGTCGACGAACGGCGTCAGCGGCTCGGGGTGCGTCGCCGTCGGACCGCCCGCGATCACGATCGGGTCCCGGTCGCCGCGGTCCCGCGAGCGCAGCGGGATCCCGCCGAGGTCGAGGTTTTGCAGCACGTTGGTGTAGCAGAGCTCGTATTGCAGGCTGACGCCGACGACGTCGAAGTCCCGCAGCGGCGTGAAGCTCTCGAGGCTGACCAGCGGCAGCCCGCGCGCGCGCAGCTCCGCCTCGAGATCGATCCACGGGCTAAACGCCCGCTCGCACGCGAGGTCGGCCTCGTTGTTGATCAGGTTGTAGAGGATCCGCGTGCCGAGGTGGCTCATGCCGACCTCGTAGAGATCCGGGAACGCCAGCACGAAGCGGCAGGTCAGCCCCTCCGGCGGCTTCGCGCGCTGCTGCTCCTCGCCACCGATATAGCGCCCCGGCTTGGCCACCTTGCCGAGAAACTCGGCGTAGGGGTGTACAGGAGGGTCGAGCAGGGGCTGCGGCATCGGCGCGGGGCGCGTGGGGTCCGGGCTAAACATGGCGTTCCAGGCCGGGGTTTTGCCACGAAACCCGGCAAATCACCATCCAGCGGACCCGGCGCCGAAATGCCGCGAACCCCTCGCGCCCCCTTGCTCATGGCCTGGGCCGGCCTAACACTGTGCCGCCGTGAAGGACCTCTACACCACACTCGGCGTCACCAAGACGTCCGACGCTGCCGAGATCAAACGCGCCTATCGCAAGCTCACGCAGCAGTATCACCCGGACAAGAACCCGGGCGACAAGGCGGCAGAGGACAAGTTCAAGGAGGTGTCGAGCGCCTACGAGGTGCTCAGCGACGTCGACAAGCGCAAGAACTACGACGAATTCGGCGACATGAGCCTCACCCAGGGCTTCGACGTCGACCGCGCGCGCGCCTACAAGAGTGCCACTCGCGGCGGTGGGGGTGGGGGTCGCCGGGGTCCCGGCCGCGGCGGCATGCCCTTCGACGAGAGTATGTTCAACAGCGCCGGCGACGCGCGCGGCACCTCCTTCGACGACCTGCTCTCGCAACTGTTCGGCGGCGGCCGGGTCGTCGACCCGATGGGTGGTGGCGGTGGCGGACGCGGTCGCCGACCCGTGAGCCAGCGCGGCCACGACATCGAGGGCGAGATCACGATCGACTTCATGGACATGCTGCGCGGCAAGGTCGTCCCGCTGCGCATCGAGTCCGAGCCGGGCACCGGCCGCACCCTCGACGTCAAGGTCCCGCCCGGCATCGCCGACGGCGGCAAATTGCGGATGCGCGGCCAGGGTAGCCAGGGCGAGCCTGCCGGCGACATCTTGCTCACCGTCCGCGTCTCGCCGCACCCCCGCCTCAAGCGCGAGGGCAGCAACCTGTCACTCGCGCTCCCGGTCACCGCCCTCGAGGCCTATCGCGGCGGCCCCGTCGACGTGCCCACCCCCGGCGGCACCGTCACCCTCAAGCTCAAGCCCGGCAGCCAAAACGGCCAGACCCTGCGCCTCAAGGGCAAGGGCATCGCGCCCGCCGGCCAGGAACCCGGCGACCTGCTCGTCACCCTCGACGTCCGCCTGCCTCCGCCTGGCGACGCCGCCTTGCTCGAAGCGCTCGAGGCCTTACAATCCGAGCAGGACCCGCGCGCCGACCTCGAGCTGTAGCCCGTGCGAGCGGGCCGCGATACGCTGGCTCGATGTCGCCGCGCACGCGTCCGCACCTCGCCCTGCTGCTCGCGACGTCGATCGCCTGCGGACCCGAAAAGGACGCGAGCACGTCGAGCACGTGCTTGGCTGGAACACCTGCGCGTGGGACGACCCGGGGACCAGGAGCTGCGCCTTGCCTCACCCGACGCAGGGCCCCGCGACCTGCAACTGCGCGTGCTGACACGCGGGCCCGCCGGTGAGTCGACGCTCACGTCGCTCGCCGCCATGT
>JAYUXQ010000751.1:0-3957 GCA_043752905.1 Nannocystis sp.
TCCCGTGGCGCGTGAACTTGGCCGCGTTGCCGAGCAGGTTGAGCAGCGCTTGCCCGAGCTTGGTCCGGTCGGCGACCGCCGTGCCGACCTCGCTTGGTCCGGCTCGCGCGCAGCACCCGGTCGCGCGAGTAGAAGCCGACCACCTGGGTGCTCGCCACCAGCCCTCCGCGCGCTCGCCGAGGTATTGCTTGTACAACTCCCCACCGTCGCGCAGTACCCGGAGCGCGCCACCCGGGGAACCGAACCCCGTTTCTGCAGAGAGCGCGAATCCCCTTACATGTCCCTTAGAACATGTCGTCCAGGACATCCTCGAACACGCTCGCGGGCGCGCCCAGCCCGGTCATCGCCCGCCGAAGGTCCGCGGGCACCGGCGCCGCGAGCAACAGCGGCTCGCCGGTCACGGGATGGTGCAAGCGCAGGGAACGGGCGTGCAGGGCCAGGCGGTGCAGGTCGTGGCGCTCGCGGAACAGCCGGTTGTGCTCGCCCTTGCCGTAGCGCACGTCGCCGATCAGCGGGCAGCTGATGTGCTTGAGGTGGCGGCGGATCTGATGCAGGCGGCCGGTGCGGGGCGCGGCGGCGACCACGGCGTAGCGACCGGCCCGGTGTAACGTCCGGATCACCGTCACCGCCGGCACGCGCGGGCCGTCCTCGCTGCGCGGCACCGGGTTGTCGATCTCGAGCGCGTCCGGCGGCGCTCCGCGAACGATCGCCAGGTAGCGCTTGTGCACCGCGCCGGCCGTCCATTGCTCCTGCAGCGCGCGCGCCATCGCCGACGACAGCGCGAACACCAGCACCCCGCTCGCGCCACGGTCGAGGCGGTGCACCGGATACACCCAGGCTCCGACCGCGTCGCGCACCAGCCCGAGCAACGCGACCTCGTCGTTGGCCCAGCCGCGGTGCACGACCAGCCCCGCCGGCTTGTCGACCACGACCATCGCGTCGTCGCGGTACACGAACTGCTCTGGCGCGAGGGACATGTCCCGGGGGACAGGTTCCTCCGCTGGCTCCGCGTCGCTCACTTGCACGGCTCTGTCCACGCGTAGCAGCAGGTGTCCGGCTCGCCGTTGTTCTGCTTGCGGTGGGTCGCATGCTCGTCGAGCGTCACGCGCGTGTCTTTGGGCAGACCGGCCGGCGGCGCGTGTCCGGCCTCGATCGTCACGCCGGTGTTGAGGTCGATCGGGCACGTGAAGGTGTCGCCGGCCATTGGCTCCGCCACCGTCCCGGCCTCGGCCGCCGACCCGCACCACTGCCGCTGGGGGCAGCGGCCCGCGCCCCCACTCGCACAGGCACCTGCGATCAGCCCCGCCACCGCCGCTGCGATCAGGACCCTCGAAACGTTGATCGGGCGGCCTCGCTGCATCGGCGCACCCTATCACCCTATCATGCGCAGACGCGACCCGTCATCGCCCGCCCCGCGACAGACCCCGTGTTAGAGTCGCCGCCATGAAGCCGCTCTACACCGCCTCCGCCACCGCCCACGGCGGTCGTACGGGCCACGTCCGCTCCTCGGACGGCGTGCTCGACCTGCCGCTCTCGATGCCCAAGGCGCTGGGCGGCCCGGGCGGCGAGGCCACCAACCCCGAGCAATTGTTCGCGGCCGGCTACGCCGCCTGCTTCGAGAGCGCCCTGCGCCTGGTCGCCCGCTCGCGCAAGCTCAACGTCGACAACGCCTCGATCGCCGCGCACGTCACGATCGGTGCCGGCGAGGACGGCGGCTTCCAACTCGCCGTCGAGCTCGAGGCCTCCGTCCCCGGCCACACCCGCGAGGACGCCCAGGCCCTCATCGAGGCCGCCCACCAGGTCTGCCCCTACTCGAAGGCCACCCGCAGCAACATCGAGGTCAAGCTCACCGTCATCGACTAAACCATCCCGCGAGCTCCCCGGTAACGCCACCAGGCGCCCGGCACGCGCGCGCGCATCCGACGGCTTGACCGAACCCGCGACCCCCCGTAGCGTGAAGACCTCTCCTACTTTCACGGGGTCGGGTCGATGCAAACGAAGTTCTGCGGGTCGAGCGGTATGGCGAGTATGGGCGTGTGCTTGCTGCTGTTCGGCTGTGGGGATGGCGGCCGCGACGACGACGGCGTGTCGACGACCACCACCCCGGCGACCGGCATCAGCGAGACGGACCCGACGCAGGCCTCGACCGGGCCGGCGACGGACCCGACCACCTCCGGTGCTGATGCAGCGAGCGCGACCGACACCACGGCCACCGTCGGCACCACCGACGCCCCGTCGACCACCACCACCGACCCCTCGAGCACCAGTGAGCCGCTGACCTCGGGCACGACGTCGACCACCACCGACGACACCACCACGACCACGGGCCCCTCGACCGGCACCACCGGCGAGCCCGTCGACTGCGGCCTGCTGCCGGTGACCTACCGCGACTTCAAGCCGCTGCACGAGGACTTCGGCTGTAACATGGGCGGTAACTCGGCGCGGCCCGGCCTGGTCCTGCCGACGCTCGGCCCCGACAAGAAGCCGGTCTACAACCCCGCGCCGCCGCCCCCGCCCGGCAACTGGACCGGCAGCGACCCGCAGATCACCTCCGCGGCCACCTTCGGCGACTGGTACAACGCCAAGGATGGCATCAACATCGAGATCGCCGGTGAGCTGACGCTGACGGAGATCAACCCGGGCATCTTCAGCTTCTCGAGCAACGCATTTTATCCGCTGACCGGCCAGGGCTTCGGCAACAACGTCACCCCGAACTGGGTCGGCGAGACCTTCCCCGACTGGAACGGCGCCTTCACCACCGAGATCCACACCAGCTTCACCTACGAGGCCGGCCAGACCTTCAATTTCACCGGCGACGACGACGTCTGGGTCTTCATCGATGGCAAGCTGGCGATGGACCTCGGCGGCCTGCACTCGATGGTCAGCGGCACGATCAATCTCGACACTCTCGGCCTCACCGCCGGTACCGAGTATACCCTCGACGTGTTCCACGCCGAGCGCTGCGACAGCGGCAGCAACTTCCGCATCGACACCTCGATCGCCTGCTTCGTCATCCCCGGCTGATCGCCCGGCCTCGAGCACCGCGGGGCCCTGGTGCCGTCGGCCCCCGCCGCCCACTGTCATGGCACCGTGGGGTCCGACCTCCCCAGCCAGAGGTCCGCGGGCCGAGGTGTCGCCCCGTGCACCTGTCCCTTCGGACACATGAAGCGCGCGAGTGGACATTATATTGCCACCGTGCCTGTGCGTAGGATGTCGGCGATCATGGGTGGAGGATCGCCGCGGATGCATCATCGTACGACAAGCCCACGGACCCCCGGCGCGCTGGGGTATCTCGCCACGCCGCTGATCGCGACAGTGCTCGCGGCCTGCCAAGGCGGCATCGAGCTCGCCACCGAGGCCGACACCGGCATGACCGCCACCGAGCCTGCCACCACCACGCCCGGCAGCACCGGCGGCCCGGACACGCCCACCAGCGCCGGCGATACCGGCAGCGAGGACTCCGGCGGCGGGGTCATCGGCGCCACCGACGACGTCGACCAGCTGCCGATGGGCATCGACCCCGATACCCTCGAGACCCTCCCGCCCGAGGACGACACCGGCGTCGTCCTCACCGGCAGCCACATCCACCTCGCCCTGCGCGAGATGGCCAGCGTCAGCGGCGGCGCCCCTGCCCAGAAATTCAAGCTCCCGGGCGAGATCCTGCCGATCTTCGGCTAAACCGCCGGTGCACATGCACAGGCGCAGACCTCGCGCAGCCTCACGAACTCTCACGTGCACGGACGCGAAGGCTCGGGCGAACGCGGGCATCAATCGACGTCTCCGGGGAAATATGTGATCCGGAACCAGCGTCGCTGCGTAGTCTGTGACCCGCCGTGGGTCGACCGGACGCCCCGGATCACCCGGATCACCCGGATCACCCGGATCACCCGGATCACCCGATCCATGCACGCCGTCATCGAAGACCCCTCCGGACTCGTCTACTTCTGCGACGCCGCC
>JAYUXQ010000752.1:0-9700 GCA_043752905.1 Nannocystis sp.
ATTGCAACCTCGTCGCAGCGACCGGGTCGCCCGCTGGTGGGCTCGGTCGCACAGGCGAGCGCTGGTCCCCGTGACTCGCGCACGCGATGTACAGCGTCATGACCACGGGGTATCGCGGCGCGACCCCGGGATGAGCCCCGAGCGCCAGCCCGCGATGTTTCGATTCGAGGCAATATGATCCACCAAGAAAACACTGCAATCCTCGCCTGCTTTCTCACCCTCACGAGCATCGCGTGCGATCCGAGCGACGACGAGGTCGAGGCGGCTCCGCTCGAGACGAGCGACTCCCTCGCCGTGCTGGCCGGGGCACATCTACGGGCCGTCGGCCCGGATTCCGTCGTCGTCACGTCCGAACTGCAAGTGCGGGCCGGCGACATCCTGGTCTCGGGTGCCGGCGCGGGCTTGCTGCGCCGCGTCGAGGCGGTCGAGGACCGCGGCGGCGAGCAGGTCGTGCAGACCGTACCAGCGTACCTGGGCGACGCCGTCGAAGACGGCACCTTCCACCTCGACCTCGGGCTTTACGCCGGCGAGCCTCTCCCGCAGCCACAAAGCCTCACCGGGCCGGTGCTGGAGGGGGCGACCTTCTCGATCGGAGACACCAAGATCACCGCCGACGCCGGCCTTGACATCCGCCTCAAGAGCGGCAGCTTCAGCTTCGATCCCGAGCTCTTCCTCGACTTCGAGGTCCAGGGTCACCAGTTCACGAACTTCGCCATCGGCGCCTACGGAGACCTCGCAGCCGAGCTGGAGCTGGAGATCAAGTCGGACGCCAAGGCCAAGGTCTCGCAGAAGCTATGGAAGATCGCCCAGACCCCGAGCTTCAAGTTCACCGGCGCGATCGGGCCCGTCCCGGTCGTCGTGACGACGAAGCTCGAGCTCTACCTCGGTGCCAGTTTCACCGGACAGGGGGCGGTGAACGTCGCTCAGCGGGTCGGTGCGGACGGCTGGGTCGACCTCGCCGCCAGCTATCAGGACGGCGCATGGTCGACGTACGGTGATCATGGCTTTACCGTGCTCAAGGTCGCCCCGATCGTGAGCGCCACGGGCAAGGTCGCGGGCAAGGTCTACCTCGAGGGCAAGCTGAGCTTCTCCTTCTACGACGTCGTCGGCCCGACCTTCGCGCTCCAGCCTTACGGCGAGGTCGTCGTCAAGCCCGGCGCCCCGGCGGGCTGGGCCACCGCGGTCGGCGTCGCGGGCAAGCTCGGGGGAGAGGTCAAGCTCACCGATGTCTATAAGATCGGCGTCGAGGCGACCCTGTTCGATTGGAAACAGCCGCTCGCCAGCGGCAATCTCGGCGGCGCCACCTGCCAGAGCCAGGCGGGCGCCGCCCCGTGGCTCGGCAATAAGAAGTGCAACCGCGCCGGCGCGCTCGCCAGCTTCACCGCGCTGCAGACCTGCGTCCAGGGCGGCGGCGGCAAGACCTGCCTGACCGACCCCGACCGCTACCCCGTGACCCTTTGCGGCGCGGGCTCTGGCGGCGGATACACGTGCGCGCTCGACGACCTGTTCGCCTGCATCTGCAACGGCGGCGGGCAGGCTTGCTTCGGCGACGCGAAGGCGCTGTGCAAGCTGTGACGCGGCCGCGATGAGGCACGACAGCGGCAGCGGGGAAGCGCTGAGCAGCAGCGGCAGCGATGCTCCCACCGGTGAACCCACCGCAGGCGGGTGGGTCGTCAGGACCTCGACACCGCAGGCGGCGCTACCTTTGGGTCCGTTCGCGGAGCCACTGCCGGACTTCGTGCAGTTGGGAGGCCGCCTCGGGCCCGGCCTCGCGCAGTGAGGCGGCGCTGGTCTCGGCGAGGCTCCGCGCACGCGCGCGATCGAGGCGGCTGTCCCAAAGCGCTTTGGCCAGGTTGAGCTCGATCCTCGCACGCAGGTGGCCTGGATCGTCTCCGGTCGCCGCCTGTACAAGGGCGCGGCTCGCGGCCTGTTGCTTCACATCGTGCGATTCGTCGATTGCGAGGGCCAGCGCCCGCTCCAGTGGGGCCACAGCCTCAGCCGGCGTGCCGCGCTCCAGATGCGTCTGGCCGAGATCGGCCAGGGTCCCCATGAGCCAGGACTTCTCCACACCCGGAGTCTCGGCGATGGTCACCAGTTGGGCGTAGTCGAAGACCGCCTCGTCATACCGCTTGAGGCGACGCAGCAATTGGTTTCGGTTGCCACGTACGACCATGAGGCGCTCGTGCCCGGGCGGCAAAATCTTCTCAAGCTGTTGCTGGGCCTCGGTCACCATGGCGAGCGCGAGGTCGTGGTGGCCCTGAGCGCTCAGGAGTATGCCGAGGTTATGCTTTGCCATGGCCACGGACAGGTGGGCCTCGCCGAACGCCCGTGTCAATACGACGACCGCTCGTTCGGTCGCCCGTAGGGCGGCCTCTGTATTGTTCCGGTGGAATTCGAACTTACCGATACTAACCAGTGTATGGCCGATGAGAGGATGATTCGGGCCGAGCGCCCGAGTACGGATCGCCAGGGCCTGTGTAAGGTACTCGGCGGCCGCGTCGGGTTGCCCCTGAGCGCCGAGGTTCACGCCGATGAGCGTAAGCGAGGCCGCATATCGCGGGTGGGCCGCGCCGAAAACCGCGGCGTCGATGGCGAGACCCCGGCGACTCACCGCCAGCGCCTCGTCGAAGCGTCCGAGGGCGGCCAAGACGCGGGCCCGGCCGTGGAGGAGCGGGACCACATCCGGGTGCTCCTCGCCGAAGGTCTCGATGGCCAGCGTGAGGCCCTGATCGTAGATCGTCAATGACTCGTCCAGACGATCGAGGGTGTAGAGCGCCTCACCCAACAACTCATAGATCCGCGGCGTGTCTGGATGGGCTTGCCGCGCGCTGCCCTGAAGCGTGAGGGCCTCTCTCGCCCACGAAAGGGCCGCCACCATCTCGCCTTGCTCGAGGGCCAGATGGCCGCGCGATAACAGCCAGACGATCCGAGATTCGAGCGGGTCGGAAGCTCGCAGGAGTTCGTCCTCGGCGAGGCGCGCCCAAAACTCGGCGGCGACGTAGCGACTAAGATCGCCCGATGTCGAGATGAGCTCGAGGGCGGCTGCCAGGGTCACGTCGTCATAACGGAGACGACGAGCGGCATGAAAAGCCGCCTCCAGCTGTTCGGCGGCCTCGGGGAGGCGCGATAGGCTGCGAGCCGCACGACCGCGGGCGAGCCCGGCTTCCGCGTGCAGCGCCGGATCGGCCAGAAGCAGGGCGGCTCGCTGGGCAGCTTCGGCCTCGCGCATTGCAGCCGTGAAGTCACCGGAGCGCTGCAACCCCTCCACGCGCGCGACCTGTGAGCGCACCTGGTCGGCCGCGGCCGCCAGGGCAGGATCTTCGGGACGACTCACACCGCCGAGGAATGCGTCGTTGTCGTCGCATACGCTCAAGGGGCGGAGGCTGGCGGCGGCACTGACGGCGGTAGCGATCGTCTCGGGCCGGGCCTCAATCAGCACCTGAACGAATGCATCGAGCTCACGCAGGCGGTCATCGAGGCACGCGTTGCGGCGGTCCAGTAAGGACGACGATTGTTCACCGCGAACAAAAGTCGCGGCGCACGCATCATTGCGTCGCTGGATCCACCCCTCGGCCTGGACGTCGAGCGCCCTCGCGACGCGCGCCCAGGTCGTCTTGGCGAACGGGACGTTGGTGCCGAGTACGGCCTGTTCGGCGGCCGCTCGACGTTCCGGATCCCATACTCCGAGGAGTCGACTGGCCGCTCCGTTGCAGATCTGCTCGCCGCCGCGGAGTGCGAACATGGTGCCCGCGCCCAGCACGATGAGGGCCAGATAGAGCGTCCACCACGCAGTCGGTCTCTGCGCCCGGCGGCCGAGTTCCGCCAGCAGCGCCTGCATCGATGGCCATCGCGCCTCGGGGTCGACCGAAAGTCCCCGCAGCACCGCGCGGCGCAGCCACGCCGGGGTGCCCCTCCGAGGGGGCACGGGTGCGCCACGCAGCACGCTCTCCCGCAGTTCTTGAAGCGAGGCGCCGCTGTACGGCCGAACGCCGTACAGCGCCTCGTACAGCGACGCGCAGAAGTTGAACTGGTCGCTCCGCGCGTCCATATCGTGGCCGGCGTGTTGCTCGGGCGACATATATGCGGGGGTGCCTGCCTGTCGCCCGCGGTCTTGCGATCCGCTCGAGGCCTCGAGGCTACGCGGGACCCCGGTCGTGAGAGTCGCGAGGCCAAAGTCCAGCACCCGCGGCCGAGCGTCGAGGCCGACGAGCACATTCTCGGCCTTGAAGTCGCGATGGATCACCCCCGCGGAGTGCGCCGCCGCAAGCCCCTCGCCGCAAGCGCGATACATGGCGACCAACATTCGCCAGTCGGTCTGATGACGCGTTTGCCATGCCCGCAAAGTCTCTCCCTCGACATACTCGAGCGCCAGATAGATCTGATGATGATGGAGACCGACATCATACACCTGAAGGACATTCGGGTGCGACAGCTTGGCCAGCATCTGCGCCTCGCTGACCAGTTGGTCGCGCACTGCCGGTAGAGCGCTGAGCTCAGGCCGCAGCAGTTTGACAGCGACCCGCCGGTCGAGTTCGCCGTCGTAGGCCACATAGACGACGCCCATGCCTCCCTTCCCGATCCTTCGCAGTACCGTGAACCGCCCGATCTGCTCTGCAGCGTCGATCGCTGCCCCTCCGTGTGCGCCCGGCGAGGTCTCAAGGAGAGTGTGCTCGCTGTTGGAGGCCACCATACAATCTTCTCGTCAGTAAAGAGAGCCTCTGTTTGGGTAGTGCGCGCGCGCTCATGTCGAGGCCGCGAGAACGAGATCTGGCATGCATGCGGCTTTTTCCGCAAGCGGTGACGTGCTGATCGTGTCGTCGAGGTAAGGGGTCCCGGGGCTTGGAATCGAACGCAGTGGTCGTGGTGAGCGCAACGCGCGTCTTTGCGTGATTGCGCGCCCTCACGCGTCGTGTTAGCCTGCGCGTACAGCGAGGATGGATGTCTTACAGACGCAAGAAGCTTCCGTTCAGGGCGAGAGACCAGAGTCGCACGCTCCTGGCCTGGTCCAAGTCTGGTCGCCGCAGGGCCCCGAGTGCCGCGTCATCAGACTGGAGGAGCCGGTCGTTCTTGGGCGTGAGGCCGATGTTTCCCTGGATGATCGCCGCGCGTCTCGGCATCATTGCCGTGTGTCCTTCGAGCAACAGCGCTGGGTTGTCGAGGATCTGGAGAGCCGCAATGGAACGTTCGTGGCCGGCGAACTGATTGTCGGCAGGCAATTGTTCACGAGTCCGCCTTCGCCGCTCCGCGTCGGCAACTCCTTGTTCCTTGCGTCCCCCGACGTCACAGCATTCCACGACGGCGTGCTCGTCGACGCGGATGGCGTTGTCGGCCCGCATCTCGCGGCCGTTCGACGGCAGATCGCGCTGGTCGCGCAGCACGGGCTAAATCTGCTCATGATAGGTCCGTCGGGAGCCGGCAAAGAGCTTGCGGCGCAATACTATCACCGTCAGAGCCCCAGGGCCAGCGGTCCGATGATCGAGGTCAACTGCGCTGCCATCCCCGAAGGCGTCGCCGAGCGGCTGCTATTCGGGACCACAAAGGGGGCATACTCCGGAGCTACCGAGGCGGCCCGCGGCTACATTCAGGCAGCCCGTGGAGGCACGCTGTTCCTCGACGAGGTGGGCGAGCTCGACGTCTCCGTCCAGGGCAAATTGCTGCGGGTACTAGAGACCCGGGAAGTACATTCACTGGGGTCCACCCGCAGCGAGTCGATCGACTTCCAGGTGTGCTTCGCCACGAACCGCGATCTCCGCGCGTTCGTCATTCAGAAGAATTTTCGCGAGGACTTCTTTTTTCGCATCAACAATGCGTCTGTGGAGATTCCAGCGCTCAGCCATCGTCTGGAGGAGATTCCGTTTCTGGTCCACCGTGCGGCCGGCGCTGCAAGCCCTCTCGTCGAGGTGCACAGCAGTTTGGTCGAGGCTTGCCTCCTACGCGTATGGCCTGGCAACGTTCGCGAACTTCTGGCCGAGGTAAAGGGCGCTGTTCGCCGCACTATCCTGGATGGTCGTACGCGGGTCGAGGCTTCGGATCTGGCGCTTCTCGCGGGGATGAACGCCATCGTTTCGGATCCATCGGGGCCGCGAACCGAAGTCGATCACGTTGTGAATCGTCAACGGGTCGAAACGGCGCTACAAAGTGCCGGCGGTAACATCGCTCAAGCGGCGAGGTCTCTGCAGGTGCACAGAACGCAGTTCTGTCGCTGGATGAATAAGTATGGAATCACTCGATAGATTATAGTTACCCCGCAACGTCGGCCGCGCTGACGGCTCGCGCCTCAACGGCATGATGGCCGACGCCGACGGCAACGTGCGGATCGACGCGCAACCTGTGTAGCTTCATGGGGCCGGCGGGGCGCCGAAGGCGAGGGTCTCGAAGTCGAGGGTCGGGCCGAGGGGGCCGCCGTCGCAGCCGTCGTCGCAGCCGTTGGCGACGTAGTAGCACTGCTTCATCAGGCCCAGGTCGTCGGCCTCGAAGGTGACCATGTACTCCTCGGCGGGCTCGATGTGAATGACATCGTCGCAGCAGGCGCCGTAGAGGGTCTCGACGGTGACCGGCACGGCGGCGAAGTTGGACACCTGGGTGCCGACGTTCTCCCCCATTTCAGTGAACGCCTCCTCGCAATCCACCGGGTCCCCGACCATCTGGGAGATCTCGAAGCGGCGCTCGACGACCGCGCCGTCGGTGACGACGATCGTGGTGCGATACAGGCAATAGTCGGGCGGCCCGAAGCCGCTGGTGCCGCGGATCACGGAATAGTAGTAGGTGGCGCCGTTGGCCTGCACCGCGGTCTGCCAGGCGTTCCAGCTGGCCGTGAACTCCGGATCCTCGGCGCAACCAACTGCGCCGCCAGTGGTCTCGCCGCCGGTGGTCTCCTCGGTCGTGGTCGTGCTACCCGTGGTGGTGGTGACGTCGGTGCTGCCGCCGGTGGTGGCGCCGGTGGTCGGACCAGTGGTCGGACCCGTGGTGGCGTCGGTGGTGGCGTCGGTAGTGGCGCCAGTGGTGGCGTCGGTGGTGGCGCCGCCGGAGGACTCGTTGCCGGTGGTGGCGGCGGAGTCGCTGGCAGAGGTGTCGTCGCCCTTGTCGGGGTTGCAGGCGAGTACGAGGCCGATCGCGGCGACGTGGAGGGAGGAGAAGGATCGGGCGGTGAGATCGCGGTAAACCATGGGCGCAACGTAGCAGCCGCAGGGTTCCTGTCCAGACTGACAGATCCGTCATGGCAGGGCAGCGCGGTCAGGTCGGCGGTCGCGCGCGGGCCTTGTGCCGGTGGGCCGACCGGGGCACTATCCAGCGCCCCGCGCCCGAGATCCCGCCATGAAGCTCCGCCTCGACCCGACCTCGATCCTCAACACCTGGAAGACCTTCGCCGACAAGCCTTTCGGCAAGCAACTGGTGTCGCGGGCGGTCGGCCTGATGGCACCCTACACGGGCTCGATCTCGCCGAAGATCCTCGACATCGAGCCCGGGCACGCGCGCGTGCAGATGCGTGACCGCTGGGGTGTGCGTAATCACCTGCGGAGCCTGCACGCGGTCGCGCTGATGAACCTCGGCGAGGCGTGCACCGGCCTCGCCGTCATGAGCGTCTTGCCGCCCGGCGGTCGCGGCATCGTGCTCGAGCTGGGCATGACCTACGTGAAGAAGGCCCGGGGTACGATCACGGCGGAGGCGCGGGTGACGATCCCGGAGACGCCCGGCTCGCACGACCTCTGGGTCGAGGGTGAGCTGGTCAACGCGACCGGCGAGGTGGTCGCGCGCGCGCGCGCCCGCTGGCGCATCGAGATCCCCGCGTAATCTCTCAGGGGTTCACGCGCGCGTCGTGGCGAGGTTCGGGCTTCCTCGCCGCGGGTCTGCTGCGCTACGCTGAGCGCGCATGACATCGCCCGAGACCAGTCCTCCCGCGCTCCTCGTCACGCCGCCCGCGGGTGGCTTCGATCGCGCCGGTGTGCGGGACCTGTTGAAGGAGTCGGGGCTGGCGACGGCGCTGCATCGGCTGGTGCGCGCGCCGTTCGGGCACACGGTGCTGACGCTGCGCGCGCTCGATGCCGTGATCGCGGCCGGTGACCTGGCGCTGCAGGCCGGCGAGGCGCTGCACGCCGCGCTGCTCGAGGACATCGCCCGCTCGGGCTCGCTGGCGATCCCCGAGCCGACGCCGGATCAGCGGCTGTTCATCGGCGCGTTCACGGTGACCGTGCTCGCCGACACGCTCGCGCAGGCGCTCGCGGAGCTGGCCCCCTCGCCCGAGTTATCCGCGGACCTCGAGGCCGACGGGCTCGAGGACCTGCTGCGCAAGACCCCGCGCGCGACGGTGCAGACGCTGCTGGCGATGGCCGGCAAATACCTCGAGGTGCAGGCCCAGCGCCAGCCGGGCGCGGCGGCGCCGAAGCTCGACGAGCGCGAGCTGTGGACGGTGACCAGCCTGCACGCGTTCGTGTTGCAGCTGCAAGGGGCCGTGCGACGATTGACGCATCTGGGGCGGCTGCGGCCGTTCGGGGTGGCGCTGGCGCGGCGCAAGGTGGTGGTCGGCGAGCTGCGTTACGAGGGCTTCGCGGCGCGCAACCTCGCGGAGCCGGTGTCGGACCTCAAGCCGATAAAGATCGAGGAGGTCGTCGGTAATCAGGAATATCTACAGGCGGGGCTCAAGCTGGCGCGCGACGTGGCAGCCTTCGACCTCGCGGCGCGGCGCGGGCCGAAGCAGCTCAATCCGGTGCTGTTCGGCCTCGGTCGACCGGGCTGCGGCAAGACGATCACGGCCCACGCGATCGGGAATTATTTCCTCGAGTATTGTCGGCAGCGTGATATCCCCGCCCGCTTCAAGGTGATCCGTCGCACCGACTGGGCCAGCTCGTATCAGAACGCGAGCGCGGCGACGCTGGTCAAGATCTTTAAAGAGGAGGTGTACGGCTTCGAGGGGGTGTGCGGGGTCTACTGGCCCGACATCGACACGGCCTTCGCGTCGCGCTCGAGCGGAGACCTGCGCTCGGAGGAGAAGAACAACCTCGGCGCGGTGTTCGGCATCTTCGACGGCACGCTGATCCCCAAGGACGGCAAATGGTTCATGATCTGCGACGCGAACTTCATGCAGATGGACGAGGCGACGCGCTCGCGGATCGCGCAGAACCCGTTCACGGTGAAGGGGCCGACGACCTCCGCGGATTATGTGCACCTGCTGCGAGAGGTGTTGCTGGGCGAGCTGCGCGCGTTCGTGGCGGTCGGCGAGGAGGCGCGCTGGCCCGAGGTCGGCGCCGCGCTGGTCGCCGCGGACCTGAGCGGCCGGTCGGTCGAGAGCATCGCGGGTAACATCCGCGCGGCGATCCAGGACTTCGAATACCCGGACGAATACTTCAAGGCGAGCTTCGACGAGCGGCGGCGCATCATCGATAAACTCTCGCGCAGGATCCCGATCGCGGTCGTGTTGAAGGAGGTCGAGGATTACGTGCAGTTTCATCGCGAGGCCGAGGAGAAGGAGGCCCGCGACCACTTCGACCGCGAGGTCGAGCAGATGGTCCAGCAGCTCAACGCCGGGCGGGCCGCGACGGCGCGGGCCGCCGCGCTGGCCGAGCGCGAGATCCTCGGCAAGTAGGCGATCTCACGGGGCGCAGCTCGCCGGGCACGAGATCAAGGCGCCGGAAGGCGAGCAAGATGGCCTCGAGTACGGTCGTCTTTCCAGAACCGTTTCCACCGGCGAGCACGGCCACGTCGA
>JAYUXQ010000753.1:0-3954 GCA_043752905.1 Nannocystis sp.
ACCACGGGTGGCGTCGAGGCGGCGGCGGTCATCGGCGTGCCCTCTCAGGCGCTGGACAGATTGCGTCAGCACGCGCGACAGGCCCGGGCCTCGCCCCGCGAGATCCACGGGGCCCATCTTGCTACACGGCCAGGGTCCTTCCCAGGCGGCGCGTGGTTGCCTCGCGGGCCCGTTCTGGTATGAGGGCCGGCGACGAGAGGTGGAGGCATCATGATGAACAGCGCCGAGCACAGCTATGACAACGTCCTGGCCAAGATCTTCGAGTATCTCGAGGCGCACGCGAACGAGCGGCCGAGTGCGGCGGTCACGGCCCGGTCGCGGCTGATCCAGGACCTGGGGCTGGACTCCTTGCAGAGCTTCGAGATGTTGTCGGACCTCGAGGACTCGTTCGGGATCACGATCCCGATGGACCTGTTCCAGGGCGTCGAGACCCTCGAGGACGTCGCACGTGCGGTGACGCGGGTCATCGCGGGCGAGCGGGCCGAGGGGGCGCGGGTCGCATGATGGCGCTCGCGCACTCGAGCCTGACCTTGACCGCGGCGCTCGCTGCGGTGGCGCACCGCGAGACGACCGGCTACAGCCACCTCGTGCACGAGAAGGAGCCGGCGCGCCTGGTCTCGTACGCGGAGATGTGGCGTCGGGCGCAGCGCTGTGGGGCGGCGTTGCAGGCGATGGGCGTGCGTCGGGGGGACAGGGTCGGGCTGATCTTGCCGGACTCGTCGGAGTTCATCGACTGCATCTTCGGGGCGATGCTCGCCGGCGCGATCGCGGTCCCGGTCTACCCGCCGATGAACCTCGGCCAGTTCGACGCGTACCTCGCCAACACGACCCACATTCTGCGCCAGGCTGGTTGTAGCGTCATCATCACGGACAGCAAGGTCCGGCCGATCCTCGGCAAGCTGATGAGCGACGTGCCCGGGCTGCGGGTGATCGAGACCTACGCGGCGGCGCTCGCCGGGGTGGCGCAGGCGGCCGAGCCGGCCGGGGTGGTCGTGAAGCCGGAGGACATCGCCTTCCTACAATTCACCTCCGGGAGCACGTCGCGGCCCAAGGGCGTGACGCTGACGCACGCCAACCTGATGGCCAACATCGCGGCGATCGGTGGCGGCGCGGGGATCCAGATCTCGCGCGAGTCGAGCGGCGTCAGCTGGCTGCCGCTCTATCACGACATGGGGCTGATCGGCTTCGTGTTCACGCCGATCGTGTTCGACACGAAGGGCATCCTGTTCATCTCGCCGCTGATGTTCCTCAAGCGGCCGTCGATCTGGCTGCGCCAGCTGTCGGAGCGCGAGGCCTCGATCACCTTCGCGCCGAACTTCGCGTATGGGCTGTGTACGACGCGGGTCAAGGACAGCGAGCTGACCGGCGTCGACCTCTCGCGGCTGCACGTCGCGGGCTGCGGCGCCGAGCCGATCCAGTACGGGACGCTGCGCGCCTTCGCCGACCGCTACGCGCCGTACGGGTTTCGCAGCACGGCGTTCTTGCCGTGCTACGGGATGGCCGAGCATAGCCTCGCGGTCACCTTCGTCGACCTGCAGGCGGACCTCAAGGCCGACCACGTCGACGCCGGTGCGCTCGCGGGACGTGACGCCTCGCCGGCGCGTGATGCCTCGCCCGCGGTCGACGTGGTCTGCTGCGGCCGCGCCTTCCCGGACCACGCGCTGCGCATCGTCGACGACGCGGGTGAGCCGGTCGCCGACCGGGTCGTCGGCGAGATCGAGCTCAAGGGGCCGAGCGTGATGCAGGGCTACTGGAACGACCCCGGGCGCACGGCGGAGGCGTTTCACGACGGCTGGCTACGCACGGGGGACCTCGGCTACCTGGTCGACGGCGAGCTGCACGTGTGCGGGCGCAGCAAGGACCTCATCATCCTGCACGGCCGCAACTACCACCCGCAGGACATCGAGTGGCAGGCCTCGAAGGTCGAGGGTGTGCGTCGCGGCAACGTGATCGCGTTCGGGCTGCATCATCCGGAGCTCGGGCGCGAGTACGTGGTGGTCGCGGCGGAGGTGCGGCAAGTGGGTGAGGGCGACGCGTCCGACGCGTCCGACGCGTCCGACATCATGCGCCGGCAGATCGAGACGCACGTGCTCGAGGCGCTGGCGCTCAAGGTCGACGAGGTCGTTCTGCTGCCGCCCGGTAGCCTGCCCAAGACCTCGAGCGGCAAGCTGCAGCGCAGCAAGGCGGCGCAGATGTACGGGGACGGCGAGCTCGGCAAGGGCGTCGGCCCGGCGAGCAAGCTCGGTCTGCTCAAGCACCTGGCCGCGTCGCGCTGGGGATTCATCAAAGCGTCGCTGGGTGGCGGCGCATGAGCTGAAATTGCCGGCGCCCGGCGGGTCGAGGACCCGTCGGGCGTGACATTCAGGATTGCCCGGGTGCCGGGCGTGTCGCCTAGTGATCGACCGGGAGACCGCTGGGGACGGTCGCGGGGATCAGGTGGTTGAGGTCGCGCTGGGCGTCGTCGGTGAGCGAGTAGAGGAACGCGATCAGCTCGGACACGTCGTCGTCGCTGATGTGAACGGTGCTCAGCAGCGGGTCGACGCCGCTGGCGAGGATGTCCTGCGTGTTGTTGAGCAGCGTGCTGTGCAGGGCGGGGGTCTCGATCTGCGTGATGTCGTAGTCGAGCAGCGCGTCGGTCGGGTCGATGTAGTGGAGGATGTGGTCCTCCAGCTCGGTGTACTGGCCGAGGCGGCCGTACGGCGCGGTCAGCTCGACGCCGCGCAGCGGCGGGGTGCGCCAGGCGTACTTGTCCGCGGCGTTGTGGCTGTTGCGCATGCGACCGAAGTCGTCGAGGCCGCCGGGGCCGTCGCCGGCAGGGACCGAGCCGCCCGGGCCGAACATCGGGGTCAGGGTCTTGTGGAACTTGAGGTCGGTGAAGTTGTTGCCGCTGTGACAGGCGACGCAATTGCCCTTGTCGGACGAGAAGAAGGTCAAGGCGCCGCGCACGGCGTCCTTGCTGAGGGCGTTGTCGTCGCCGGCGACGAAGCGGTCCCACGGGCTGTCGTCGAAGCCGAAGGCCGTATACTCGTAGGAGCCGATGGCGACGCCGACCTCGGTGATGCCGACCTGGGCCCAGGGCTTGTTCGGGAAGGCGGCGGTGAACAGGGTCTGATACCGGGGGATGGCCTTGATGCGGACCATATAGGCGCCCCAGATGCAGGCGAGGTCGAAGGGCGTGCAGTCGCCGACCTCGTTGTTGTCGTTGGGGTTCGGGAAGCCGAGCATCTCCTGACCGGTGGCGATCGGGAGGATCGCCTGGGTGTTGACGATGTCGAAGCCGAGGAGCTGCTGGACCGGATAGGGGATGAAGGTGGTCCCGAGGCCGAGCGGAGCCACGAGGCCGTTGATGATCTCGACCTTGCCGTCGATCGTCAGGTTGCCAGGCAGCAGGTGCAAGTTGAAGAGCGGCTGGGTGTGGCGACCGCCGACCACGCCGCCGGTGCGGGCCGGGCCGATGCCGACGCCGTGGACGCCGATGTTGAGCGCCCGGCCATCGACCGACGCGTGCTGCGGCGCGTGACAGGTGGCGCAGGCGACATCCCGCGTACCGCTGAGGATCTTGTCATAGAACAGGGCCTCGCCGAGGGCGAACATCGCCGGCGATACGGCCGGCGGGGCCGCGATCGGGGTGATGTTGCCCGCCACCAGCTGGGCGCGCAGCTTCTTGACCTGCCAGGGCGACGCCTTGTCGGTTTGGCGGAGCGAGACCTCACCGTCGCTCGCCGGCTCGGGCGTGTCACAGGCGGTTAAGCCCGGACCTGCCGTCGCAATAATGGAAAGAACGCACGCACGCACCTTCTTCATACCTGTTTTCATACTCACTCCTGTGTCACTCCAACAAACCAGCGATTAGCGACGGGAGCTACCGTAATGGATCACCACGATCGTGGTCAAGTCGCAAAGTCGTGTATGCGATCGTGGGCAGGAACACAGGCCCGCAATTGTTGCGGCAGG
>JAYUXQ010000754.1:0-9683 GCA_043752905.1 Nannocystis sp.
GGTCGCCGGCGTGTTCTTCACCGGCATCTTCGACTACGACCGCAAGCACGTGTACCTCCCGATCGGCCAGGCCCAGGCGTTCCAGCGCGCCGACACCCAGGTCACCGCGATCGAGGTCAAGCTGCGCGACGTCGCCGAGATCGACGCCGGCAAGGCGGCCGTCACCGCGGCCGTCGCCGGCACCGGTCTCGTCGTCGAGGACTGGCGCGACCAGAACCGGGACCTGTTCTCGGCGATGTTCCTCGAAAAGGTCGCCATGTCGATCGCGCTGGTGTTCGTGATCCTCGTCGCGGCCTTCGGGATCCTCGCCACGAATTTGATGTCGGTCCTCGAGAAGGCCCCCGAGATCGCCATCCTCAAAACCATGGGTTGCCGCGACGAGCAGGTCGCCCGGATCTTCGCCCTCGAGGGCCTGTGCGTCGGGGTCCTGGGCATGCTCGGGGGCATCGCCACGGGGGTCGGCGTCGGCCTGGCGCTCGGGGTGCACGGCCTCCCGCTGCAAGGGGGCGTGTTCTACCTGGAGAGTCTCCCGATCCGCATCGTCCCGGTCGAGGTCGCCGCCGTGGCGCTGGTCGCTCTGTGCATCGTCGGCCTGAGCAGCGCCTGGCCTGCGCGTTCGGCGGCCCGACTGCGACCGGTCGACGGTTTGCGCCTGCGCGACGAGTGAAACGTCGGGCCGCGCGGCGTTGACACGCTGGGGGTCGCCGACTAGGGTTGCGCCATCTTGACCCCCGGCGCCGCGCAGGTCGCGCCCGCACTCGTGCGGGTGGTTCACATGTACAAGGAGTTCACCCACGGGGCGCGGGTGCTCCATGTCCTGCGTGACGTGAACCTGACCCTTCAGTCAGGTGAGATGGTCACGATCATCGGCGCCTCGGGTGCCGGCAAGTCGACCCTCCTGCACTGCCTCGGCACCCTCGATCTGCCGACGCGCGGCCAGATCTTGTTCGGTGATACCGACATCACCCGGTTCTCGCCGCCGCAGCTGGCCAGCTTCCGGAATGAAACCATCGGATTCGTGTTTCAGTTCCATCACCTGCTCGGCGAATTCACGGCGTTGGAGAACGCGATGATGCCGGCGCTGATCGGCCGCCTTCCTCCCAAGGAGGCCCGCGACCGGGCCGGCGAGATGCTCAACGCCGTCGGCCTCTCGCACCGCCTCAACCACCGCCCCGGCGAGCTCTCGGGCGGCGAGCAGCAGCGCGTGGCGATCGCCCGCGCGCTGGTCATGCGCCCGCGCCTGCTGTTGGCAGATGAGCCGACCGGCAACCTCGACACCCGCACCTCCGACGAGGTCCACGACCTCCTGTTTCGCCTCAACGACGAGCACAAGATGACGCTGCTGGTGGTCACCCACAACATGGACCTCGCCTGGAAGGTCCCACGGCGGATCCGGATGGAAGACGGCAAGCTCGTCGACGACGCCAGCCATGATCCTCGCGCGGCCCAGCCGCAGCCCCCTGCAGGGACGCCGAGACGCTCGTGAGCCCCACTCCTCCGATCGCGCGGTCCGTGAGGACCCTGGCCACTGCGTTCGCGCTGTTGCTCGCCGTGCTCCTCGGCGCGCTGCCCCGGGCCGCCGTCGCCATGCCGTTCTCTGGCGGGGCGATGGGCGACGAAATGATGTTCCGGATGCTGTACCTCGCCGAGGTCCCGCAGGAGGTCTACGGCCAGCCGATCGCCGAGATCCGCGTCGAGGGCAACCGCCGCGTCGAGGCCGAGGCGATGATGCTCGAGCTCGAGAGCGGGGTGGGGGAGCTGGTGTCCGCCCGCAACCTCGCGCAGGACATCCGCCGCCTGTGGTCGATGGGCAAGTTCGAGGACGTGCGCATCGAGGGTGAGACCTCGCCTGCCGGCGTCGTCCTGACCTACATCGTCAAGGAGCGCCCGACCGTCCGCAAGATCATCATCGAGGGCAACAGCAAGATCAAGCTCGACGACATCAACGAGGTCCTCGACCTCAAGCTCAACGCGATCCTCGACCTCGGCGCGGTCAAGGCCAACGTCGAGAAGGTCAAGCAGGCCTACGTCGAGAAGGGCTTCTTCCTCGCCGAGGTCACCTACGGCCTCAAGCCCGTCGAGGACGAGCCCGGCAAGGTCGACATCCAGATCGTCATCAGCGAGGCCGCCGAGACCGTGGTCCGCAAGATCACCTTCATCGGCAACCAGGCGATCACCGACGAGGAGCTGCGCAAGCACATGCTGACGCGCGTCGGCGGTTACATGAGCGTGCTGAGCAAGAAGGCCGGCGGCGTCTTTAATAAAGAGGCCTTCGGCGGCGACTTCCAGATGCTCAAGGCCTTCTACAGCGACCAGGGCTACCTGGATGCCAACATCAAGGACCCCGAGCTGTCGCTGAGCCCCGACCGACGCTTCGTCTACATCACGATCCCGGTCGACGAGGGCCCCCAGTACCGCATCGGCAAGATCCGCGCGAAGGAGACCCTCGCCCGCGGCGAGAAGCCGCTCTACGACGAGCGCGTGCTCGGCGAGTCGATCGCTCCCGTGCTCAAGGAGGGCGACGTCGCCTCCATGGGCAAGGTCCAAACAATCATCCAGGACATCGAGCGCCGCTACAAGGACGCCGGCCACGCCTACGTCAACGTCATCCCCGACGCCCGCCAGGACAAGGAGAACCTCAAGCTCTACATGACCCTCGAGGTCGGCAAGGGCCCGCTCGTCTACGTCGAGCGCATCAACATCAGCGGCAACGACAAGACCGCCGACAAGGTCGTCCGCCGCGAGATGGCCCTGCGCGAGGGCGACCTCTACAGCGAGACCGGCAAGGAGGTCTCCGAGTTCAACGTGATGCGCCTCGGCTACTTCACCGACGCCACCCTGTCGACCGCGCAGGGCAGCGCCGAGGACCGCATCATCCTCAACGTCGAGGTCACCGAGCGTCTGACCGGCACCTTCCAGGTCGGCGCCGGCTTTAGCACGATCGAGAACTTCGTCCTCCAGGCCCAGATCCAGTACGACAACTTCCTCGGCCGCGGCACCACGGTGACCCTGATCGCCCAGATCTCGAGCCTGCGCCGCCTGTTCAACCTCGCGTACGTCACCCGCTACTTCCTCGACTCGCGCTGGAACTTCTCGTTCAACGTCTTCAACTCGCGCAACGTGTTCCCGAGCTTCACGCGCGATAGCACGGGCATGCGCGTCAGCTGGGGTTACCCGATCCCCCGGGTCCCCAACCTGATCCTGTTCGCCGGTTACTCCTTCGAGTACATCAAGGTCGGCTTCGGAAGCTTCGGCTATGGCGCCGGTGGCGGCCTCTACGGCGCCGGCGCGTTCGCCTCGCAGTACAGCCAGTCGGCGTTGATCACCAACCTGTTCAACAACGGCATCACCTCGGCCGTCACCGCCCGCCTGCGCTACGACACCACCGACAACTACCTGTTCCCGACCGAGGGCATGCGCCACGAGATCGGCGCCGAGATCGCCAGCAAGTACCTCGGCTCGCAGAACCAGTTCAACCGCTACGACGCCAACTTCCGGTTTTACTTCCCGATCATTCGCAGCAAAAAGCCGTTCCGCGCCTGGCTGGTGTTCAAGACCCGGCTCATGCTCGGCTTTATCCACAGCCCGCAGGACAAGGGCGTCCCGATCTTCGAGCGCTACTTCCCCGGCGGCATCTACGGCGACGGCGGCATCCGTGGCTATCGCCTGCGCAGCCTCGGCCCGCTGATCAAGGTCCAGAGCTCCTCGGACCCGACCGCCTCGCTCTACCCCTACGGCATCGGCGGCAACTTCCTCACCGCCTTGAACCTCGAGTTCGAGTTCATGATGGTCCCGCCGGCCAACATCAAGGGCGTCGTGTTCATGGACATCGGCAACGCCTTCAACACCGAGCCGCTGTATTGCGTCGCCCCCAACCCGACCGAGCTGCCCAAGGCCGACCCGTGCTCGAGCTTCAGCTTCAAGGCCCTGCGCCGCTCGGTCGGCTTCGGCTTTCGCTGGCAGTCGCCGATCGGCCCGCTGCGCTTCGAGTGGGGCTTCCCGCTCGACCGTCAGCCCGCCACGGCCCTGCGTGCCGGCGACGACCCGGTCGTCTTCGAGTTCAACGTCGGCAATTCGTTCTGATCGGGTGAGCTAGACCACGGGAAGGCCGGGGAATACTCGACCGCCGGGTCTCAGAAGCCGCAAAAAGTCCGATCGGGGGCCGATCACGGATGAATCGTCCCGCGATACCCCCGTCTGAGACCCCCGGTTGCCGCCCTGGGCGGTGGCAGCTAAGGTGTCGCCCCGTGAAGCGTCGTTCCCGCCTCATCTCCATCGCTGCGCTGCTCCTCTCCGGCGCGGCGCTCCTCCCTTCCGCCGATGTCGCGGCGGCCCCCGCCAAACCGCTGGAGAAGATCGGCCTGGTCGACCTCCAGCGCTGCATCCTCGAGACCGTGCAAGGCACCAAGGCGAAGAAGGACCTCGAGGCCTCCTTCGCCCGCGGCCAATCGCAGCTCGAGAAGAAGACCAAGGACCTGCAAAAGAAGGTCGAGGACCTGCGCGCCAAGGCGGCGATGCTCTCGCAAGAGGAGCTCGCCAAGCGCCAGCAGGAGCTGATGGCCAAGGACCAGGAGCTCCAGCAACTCTACGCCGATCTCCAGGAGGACATCGGCACCAAGGAGGCCCAGCTCACCGAAAAGATCTACAAGAACGTCGCGGTGCTGGTGAAGGACATCGCCAAGGAAGAGACGCTGCAGATCGTGCTGGTCCGTTCGCAGGCCAACGTGCTCTACGCCAACCCGAAGCTCGACCTCACCAATCGCCTCATCGTCGCCTACGACAAGAAGCACCCCTGAGCACCCCTGAGCCCCCAATGTTCGCCATGACCACCGTGCCCACCGTTCGTCGTCTGCTCACCGCCTCCGCCCTCGCTCTCGGGGTCGCCACCGCCAGCCTCGCGCCCGTCCTGACCGCCCCGGCACAGGCCGCCGTGCCCAAGGTCCGCGGCCTCGCCGTCGTCGACATGCAAAAGGTCCTCAACGACACCAAGCAGGGCGTCTCGGCCCGCAAGAAGCTCGAGGACAGCTCCAAGGCCAAGCAGGAGAAGCTCGACGGCAAGCGCAAGAAGCTCGAGGCCGATCAGGCCAAGCTCAAGAACCTCAGCGGCGACAAGCTCGCCCAGGCCGAGGAGACGCTGCAAAAAGAGTACATGGAGATGCAGCAGATCTACATGACCATGCAGCAGGAGCTGGCCGCCCAGGAGGGCCGCGTGCTCGAGGACATCTATAAAAATTGCCAGAGCGTCATCGACAAGATCGCCGCCGAGATGGAGATCGACCTCGTGCTGATCCGCGACGAGACCACCATCCTGTTCGCCGAACCCGGCCTCGACATCACCGACGTCCTGGTCAAGCGCTATAACGTCAAGTACCCCGGCTGAGGCCGTGTACGGCTGTTTAGGGCCCATACGACGCCTCCGGGCGCAGCGCCGTGGCGAGCACTCCTCGTCCGCGGCGAACTCGTTTATGCTCTGCCGGCCCGCATGCTCCTCGACGCCGTCCAGATCCAGAAGATCCTCCCGCATCGCTTCCCGTTCCTCTTCCTCGACCGCGTGATCTCGGCGGTCCCCGGCGAGTCGATCGTGGCGCAAAAGCTGGTCTCGATGAGCGACCCGATCCTGCAGGGGCACTTCCCCGGCAACCCGATCCTCCCCGGCGTGGTCCAGGTCGAGGCGATGGCACAGGCGGCGGTGGTCCTCGCCCATCTGTCTGGCGTGTTCGACCTCGAGTTGCACCACTGCTACTTCATCGGCATCCAGGAGGCCAAGTTCCGCGCCCCCGTGGTCCCGGGCGAGGTTCTCACGATCGAGGTGAAGGCGCTGCGCCTCGGTCGTCTCGGCAAGTTCTCCGGGGAGATCCGCGTCGGCGACCAGCTCAAGAGCTCTGGCACCTTCACCGCGATCATCGAGCCCAAGATCAAGCCGGCTCCGGCGACACCGGTGACACCGGTGACGGACCCTTCTGCATGACCTCTGCGCGCCATCCGTCCGGCCCGAGGCACGTCGGGATCGCCTCGATCCTGGCCTCTGTCGTGCTCGTCGGCACGATCGGCACGATCGGCACGATCGGCATCGTCAGCACGCTCGGGTGCAGCCGCCGCGAACTGAGAGACCTCGAGCGAGCCAGCGATGCGGCGGCGACCGCGGTGCGTCGCGGCGATGCCAGCGCGCTGAGCAAGCAGGTGATCGTCGGGGCCCGTAACCGGGTCAACTACACCGCGATCCTCGCCGACAAACAGCGCCGCGCCGACTGGGTCCGTCGCCTCTCGAAGCCCGACGCGGTGCGCCCCGAGGCGACCCTCTTCGTCGCCAGCGATCGACCGCTCGCCATCGTATGGACGGGCCAGGCGTGGGTGTTCGCCGAGGATCCGACCGTGGTCTACGACCAGTCGAGCCCGCGCGCCGCCCTGCGCAGCCTGGTGCGTGCGAGCACGATGGAGCGCTGGGACGTGCTCCTGGGCCTCGCACCGGAGCGCTATCGCCTCGGGCTCGGGGAGGAGGACCTGCGCCGGGCGTGGACCGAGGGGCCGTATGCCGCCGCGCTACGGACCAGCCGCGACCGCCTGCGCCAGCATCTCGCCGATCCGATCGTCCTCGACGCCCACGAGGCGGTCCTCGACCTGGGTGACGGCGAGGCGGCGCACCTCGAGCGCGAGGGTACACGCTGGGTCGTCGTCGACTTCTGACAACTCGTCGGCGTTGCGGTCGCCTCGCGACGTGTGGGCACAAAGCGCACTGCGACGGGCGCGAAGACAGTTCTTGCCATCGCGCCCATGGGCGTTAGTCTGTTCACAAGGTGGCCAAACAAAGTTTCACTGCCCTATTCCATGGGACGACCCTGAAGGGGTCGCCAGGAACGAGGCTGGCCGGGCGCGACGCGAGGGGATACCTACCTGCTCACGTCGACGGAGACAAGCCCAGGGACTGTGAGCTTTACGACTGCCTCGACGGCACTGACAAAGAGACGGACCAACCCTTGAAGCCCTCGGTGGCAGAAGCGGCAGGCAAGACCATGCGACCGGCCATCCTCGACATCAAAGTACCGCCCCCGCCTGCGCGCCGTGAACGGCCGGCGCCGGAGCTACAGATTGAGCTGGAACTGCCGCTCGGGGCCCCCGACGCGAGCATACCGGCCAGGCCGACCCCGGGAAGCGATCCGGCGGTCGGCCGTGGGTTCGCCGTCATCGACTTCTACATTTGAGGCTTGTCGGCCCCATCAGGGCCTGGACACACGTTCCCACGGGGACGACCGCCACCACGGTCGTCCCCGTTTTTATGCGCCAGCGTCGGCGTCTGGCGCCTCGATCGGGTCGGACACGGGCCCCTGGGGCCGCCCGCGCACAATTGGGGGGTGCAGCGCCCGATGCCTGGGGGGCAGCGATTTTGTGTGCTTCACGACACGACCGGGCTCCGGTAACTTGGAGCCATGGCACACGAGATCGAACTGACGGTGGATTCGACGATGGTGCATGACGACGGGGAGGACATGCGCCACTCCGGGTTTCGCCTCGTGGTCCTCAGCGGCGAGCTCCGTGGCCGCGAGATGGACGTGACCCAGGACGTGGTGCAACTGGGCAAGTCCCGCCAATGTGACATCGTTTTGCCCGATGAGTCGGTGTCTCGTGTCCACGCCGAGATCCGGCGCCAGGACGACGCGTACCGCGTCCTCGACCAGCAGTCGACCAACGGCATGTTCATCGGCGGCGTGCGCGTCACCGATGGCTTCCTCAAGCCCGGCGATGTCCTGGCCCTGGGGAAGGTCCAGATCCGGTTCATGCCGCGCGACGCCCGGGTCGAGCTGCTGCCCAGCACCGCCGAGAACTTCGGTCCGGTTCGGGGTCGCAGCCTGGGGATGCGCAAGATCTTCGGCGTGCTCGAGCGGGTCGCCGGTGCCGACGCGACGATCCTCCTCGAGGGCGAGACCGGCACCGGCAAGGACCTGCTCGCGCGGGCCATCCACGACGCCTCCCCGCGACGCGAGGGGCCCTATGTCGTCGTCGACTGCGGCGGGCTGACGGCCGCCCAGCTGGAGATCGAGCTGTTCGGCGCCGAGGCCGGGCCCGACTCGCCCCGCGAGCGCAAGGGGGCGTTCGAGCTGGCCCACACCGGCACGCTGCTGCTCGACGACATCGGCGAGCTGCCCCTCGACCTCCAGCCCAAGCTGACCCGCGCGCTCGAGAACCGCAAGGTCCGGCGCGGTGGCGGCAGCGAGGAGCAGGAGGTCGACGTCCGCGTGCTGGCGACGGCCAATCGCGGTCTGCAGCAGCAGGTCGCCGCCAGCGAGTTCCGCGAGGATCTGTACTTCCTCATCGCCGTCGTCTCGATCCAGATGCCCGCCGTGCGCGACCGCCGGGACGACATCCCGATGCTGATCGACCTGTTCTCGCGGCGCCTGCCGCCGGGCATGTGGCGCGCCCCGGGCCCCGAGGCGATGGCGCGGCTGGTCGCCTACGACTGGCCCGGCAACGTCCGTGAGCTACGCAATGTCGTCGAGCGCAGCGCGTACCTCTCGCCCGACGGCGTCATCGACCTGATCACCGCCGGCAGCCTGCCTCGCAGCGGGCGCGATCAGCCGGTGGTCTTCGACCCGACGCTGACCTTTCGCGAGCAGAAGGAGCGGGCGGTCGAGCTGTTCGAGGAGACCTACCTCAACTGGCTGCTGCAGCGCTCGGAGGGCAACATCTCGCGGGCGGCCCGCGAGGCGGACATGGACCGCAAGTACCTGCACAAGCTCCTGCGCCGCTACGGCATCGACGCCAAGCAGTTCACCGCGGCGGCCCTCGGCAACCGCGCGAACGCCGAGGCGGCCGGCGGCGATTCGAGCGCCTGAGGCGTTCGTCCCGCGTCCGGCCCGTGACAGAGCACGGCGTCGCCGGCCCTTTGTGGCCGCGGCGACGCTGGCGCGCGTGAAATTGGTCCACGCTGCGCTGGCTCGCGTTACCATCCCGGCGATGTCGCTGTCCGCCGCGCCCGAGACCCTCACGTGGGTCCATGCCCGCGGGGCGCTCACGCTCGAGCGAGCGCGGGTGATGGCCGTCGTCAACCTGACGCCGGACAGCTTCTCCGACGGCGGCGCATTGCTTGATGAAAGCAGCGAGGATCCGAACGCCGACATGGTCGTTCGCGTGTGCCGCGAGCTCGTGCAACAGGGCGCCGACATCCTCGATCTGGGCGGCGAGTCGACGCGGCCGGGCGCTGCCCCGGTCGACGCCGTCCACGAGCTTCGTCGCGTACTCCCGGCGATCCGCCTGCTGCGAGCCGATCCCGCGCTCGCCGATACACCGATCAGCGTCGACACCCGCCACGCCACGACCGCGTCCGCCGCGATGGACGCCGGCGCCGCGATCATCAACGACGTCAGCGGCCTCGCGGACCCCGAGATGGCGGCAGTCGCCGCGCGCACCGGCGCCGGCCTCGTGCTCGGCCATCTGCGCGGCGAGCCGGCGACCATGCAGGACCACGTCCACTTCGCCGACCTGCTCGCCGAGGTCGCCGCGGAGCTCGGCGCAGCCGTCGAACGGGCCCTGCGCGCCGGGGTCGCCGGCGACCGCATCCTCGTCGACCCGGGCCTCGGCTTCGGCAAGACCCCCGAGCAGAGCGCGGCCTTGCTCGCCGCCTCCGACTACCTGACCCAACAGACAGGTTGCCCCGTCCTGATCGGCGCGAGCCGCAAGGGCTTCCTCGG
>JAYUXQ010000755.1:0-3945 GCA_043752905.1 Nannocystis sp.
GGGTCCTCGGGGCCCAGGAGGCTCCGCTTGCTGCGCTGGTGGGCCCAGCGGTCGTCGAGGGTGACGACCGGATAGACCATGACGATGAAGTCGGGGCGACAGCTGACGCGCATGAGCGGGTCGGGGTCGTCGGGGTCGCCGGCATGCAGGCACGCGGTACCGACGAAGGCCGCCAGGTGTCCACCCGCCGAAAAACCAACGAACCCGATCTTTTGCGGGTCGACGCCGAGCTTGCTCGCCTGCGCGCGCACGATGCGGACCGCCTGCTTGCCGTCGGCCAGGAAGTCGCGATGATGATAATCGTCGTTGCTGACGCGATAGCGCAGCACGACCGCGGTGATACCCTGTTTGGCGAGCCAGCGCGCGGTCGGGAACGCCTCGACGCGCAGGCCGCCGGTATGTGCGTAGCTGCCGCCCGGCGCGACGATCACCGCGACGCCGGTCGCCTTGCCGGGGGGCGGCAAGTAATAATAAAGCTCGGGCCGATCGCCCTTGCTGTCCCCCTTGGCCCCCGGCGCCCCGCCCGGCCACAGCGGCTGGCGCTGGGCCGCGTCCGAGCCCCCGCAGGCGCCGAGCAGCATCATGGTGACGGAGAGGGTCGAGAGGATCCCGGCGATCAGCGAAGGTCCGCGCACGTGCCCGCACTGTCGGACGTCTCGCGGACAATTCCAAGCCCCCCGCGCGTGCGCGTCCTGATATACCGGCGGCATGCGCCTGTACGGGACCCTGACCTCCCCCTTCGTGCGTCGCGTCCGCGTGGTCGCCCGCGAGCTTGGCATCGAGCTGGAATTCGTCGACACCACCACGCCGGAGGGCCAGGCCGGGCTGGCCAGGCTGACCCCCCTGCGAAAGATCCCCGTGCTCGAGGTCGACGGCGAGGGTGTCCTCGACTCGCACACGATCTCCGCGCTGCTGCTCGAGCGCCACGGCCCGGGTGACCTGCGTCTGCCGCGCGCGAGCACACGGTGGGCCGAGGACAACCTGATCCACGCGATCGACGGCGCCCTCGAGTCCGCGATCCGCCTGTTTTATTTTATCAAGCGCGACAAGGTGGACATCGAGCCGATCCCTTACATGCGGACCGAGCGCGAGCGGGTCGACCGGACCCTCGCCTGGCTCGAAGGCCAGGTCCGCGGCCCCTGGTGCACCGCCGTCGACGGCTTCGGCCTCGCAGAGATCGCGCTGGTCACCACCCTCGAATGGGTGCAGTTCCGTGCGATGGCCGATCTCACTGCATATCCCAAACTCATCGCATTCGTGGCCCACCACACCGGACGGCCGAGCTTGCTGAGCACCCGACCGCCGACCTGACCTTTCAGACAGCTCTCAGCGCACCCGCGGCGGCAGCCCGCTCACGCGGTCGACCGGGCCGCCGTCGGGGCGGTAGCCGGGGCCGCTGTTCGGCTCGCCCTGATGCCCCGAGAGCTTGGCGAGCGTGCGCTCGAGGTCGAGGACCAGCTTGCGCTCGTCGGCCAGCGTGCTGTCATTGCTGCGGCGAAACAGCGAGGCGAGGGTGTGGACGGCCTGGTAGGCGCCCTCCTGGTCGTTCTTCTCGTGGTGCAGGCTGGTGGCGCGGGCCAGGCTGGTCGCCTGGTTCACGAGCATTTGTCCGCGGACCAGGCCGACGCTGGCGGCGCTGGCATCGACGGTCGGCAGGTCGACCTGCGCGCGCACGGCCTTGCCGCCGCGGTCGTGATAGTCGAGCTTCACGCTGGCGACTCCGGCTCCCGGTGCCACCTTCGTCTCGGGCAGGCCGGGCCCGGTGTCGGAGGCCATGGCGATGTAGATCGCGCCCTTCTTGCGGCTGAGAAAGATGGTCTCGACCGACAGCGAGATCGCGCCGCCGTCGATCCACTTCAAGGCTTGCCCGGGGATGCCGTACACACCGGCAATTTTCAGACCCTTCGCGGGACGGACCTCGAGCGCGAGGTCGTATGCCAGCTCGGTGACCATGGTGTCGAACTCCTCCGTGAACACCTTCTCCATGCGCGTGCCGTCGGGGAAGAAGAACAGGTTGCCGCCGCGGACGCTGCTGATCGCAGTCGCCAGCTCGGCGTCGAACTGCACGCCGACGCCGACCGTCGTCATGCCGACGCCGGACTTCGAGGCGTCGCGGGCCATGCCCATGAAGCTGGTCTTGTCGATGCTGCCGACGTTCGGGCGCTCATCGGTGAACAGCATCACGCGCGTGCTGCCGGCGAACTTGTGGGAGCTCGCCAGCCCGAAGCCGACAGCGAGACCCTGCTCCATGTTGGTCGAGCCGGCGCTCTCGATCCCGCGGATCTGCTTCGCTATCGCGGCGCGGTCCTTGACCGGGGTCGGGTTCATGTACACGTGCGATCGGTCGCCGTAGAGGACGATCGACAGCTCGTCGGCGGGCCCGAGTTGCGTCAGCACCTTTTGTAAGCTGGCCTTGACGAGCTCGATCGGCTGACCCGCCATCGAGCCCGACTTGTCGATCACCGCCACCAGATGCAGCGGCGCGCGCTTGAAAGTCGTCGGGTCGAGGCCCGAGGAGAAGCCGAGCTGCGCGAGATAACGGACCTCCGGCTGGACCAGCAGGCCAGCCCCCACCGCCTCGCCGGTGGCACACAGCGTCTGCATGCACCTCGTGCGGGTCGTCAGCGGCAGGTCGTGCTCGCTAAACAGGCCCTCCGGCGTGAAAGCGTTCGGGTGCGGCACCTCGCCCTTCGCGGCGCGGTCGCGAAAGAACGCGATGTCCTGCGCGCCGCCCGGGGTGGCGCCCATCTCCATGTCCGCCGAGAAGTGGTAGGCGGGCGTCGGGGCGGGCATCCGCATCTCCATCTTGTGCCTCTCACGCTCCTCGTCGGGCTCGTGCCGCGCGGGGCTGCGGCCGTCGGCGAGCCCGGGCAGCAGCACCGCCGCGCACAGGGCGAGGCCAGAGAGGAGGTGGCGAGGGCGAAGCGAGGAGGTGGCGGACCGCATGTGGCCGGCTCCGTACGCGCGAGCCCCGACCCGGGTCTGGTGAAAAGAAAAAATCGCGGGCGCCAGCGAGCCGTCCACACGCGGAGGCCCCGTGGATGCCGGCGAGCGCGGGCGTTCGGCGAACAATGTACATAGTTCGCCAGGACGACTGTCGATATCGCCGTGGCGAGTCGGAGCCGTTGCGTGTGCAAGCATGCGAGTTCTGGATCGCCTGGGGGCTCTGGACTACGCTGTGTGTCCGTCGCGGCGCTCCCGAAGATTCCAGGGCGGGTGGACGTCTCCCGCGTGAATTGTCCGACGAAGTTTGTTGTGTTCGGCGGGTGCCTCGCCGGGGGTGACGCGGATAAGCTGCGGCCCGCGGGAAGATCCGACCCGCGGAATGGAACGCGATCCCATGAAGCTGACCCCCTGTTTCCTGTTCGCTGGTGCGATGATGTTCGTGGCCTGTGACGCGCCCGAGCCAGAGCAACACCTCACGTTGCCGGTCGCCGAGGTCGAGGAGGACGCCGCGCAGTGTCTGATCGACGCGACGCCCGCGGCCTGTGAGGTCGAGCTGGCCTCCGCCCCGCGACACCGTCGCTGCGCCGTACATGTCACCGAGCTCCAGGCCGCGACGCTCGAGGCCGACCTGCTCGACCGCCTCGCCCTCGCGCCGAACCCGAGCGCGGGCAAGCCCCCGCCGTCCCCGTCGCCGCAGCCGGTCGGCGCCGCGATCCCGGTGTGGTTCCACGTGATCAGCGACGGAAGCGCGGCCGCCAACATCTCCGACAATGCATTGTCCGCCCAGCTGACCACGCTCAACGAGCACTACGCCGGCACGGGCTTTAGCTTCACATACGCGGGCACGACGCGCACGACCAACGCTGCGTGGTACCCGATGGGCCCGGCCGTCGAGGTGCAGGCCAAGACGGCGCTGCGCAAGGGTGGGGCCAACACGCTCAACCTCTACCTCGCCAACCCCGGCAGCGGTTACCTCGGCTGGGCGACCTTCCCGTCGTC
>JAYUXQ010000756.1:0-9675 GCA_043752905.1 Nannocystis sp.
TGCAGGCGACCGAGGATCTCCTTCGTCAGGCCGACGTTGATGCTCTCGCGCGCAGCAGCGCTCTCCACGCACTGATTGTAATCAACGATGTTCTGCATCACGCAGACGTTGCCCTGGGTCATCACGAAGCCGGCTTCACAGCCGCCCGGCTTGTTCGTGGCGTTGTCCTTCTTGCAGGCGACGGCGCTGAGGACGGTGGACGAGAGGGCGAGGACTGCGAAAATACGAAGCATGGGGGGGGAGCCTCTGGCGTGTTGCGGCCCATCTTATGCCACAGCCGCGCCCCTGGAGCACGAAAATCGCCAAACCCGCGGCAACCGCGTGACAAACATCGTCCGCGGTGTGCCATCGCGTGGATCCGAGGCTCACGCGCTCGCCACGATCCCACAGCCCCGACGCAGCCGCCCAAAAAGCCTCGCCGAGCACCGGCCATGTCCTGGCAGAGGCGACCTTGGCTTACATCGCTTCGCCGTCGCACGCCCAGGGGCTCACCATCATCGACCCACTGCCACAGCACCACGACTGCACCATCACGGGATCGTCACACGCTCCTGTCTCTTGAGACATCCGGGTCCCACACCGTCCGTGCCGGCTTCCCGGGCGGACGCAGCGCGGCCCGATCGGGATCGCGCCGGCAACCAGTCACATCGCGGTGTTACCATGCCCGTCTTGTCCTCGCTTTTGTCCTCGCTGTCGCAATCGCTGTTCCACGCAGCGCACCCACATCCAAGGAGAGGATCGTGAACCATCCCGCTCTCGGTAGACCCGGTGATCGCCGCGCCTATCCTCGTGTGACTTGCACGCTCACCTGCGCCGTCCCCGGGCTCGGGGAGGGGCGTGTCCTCAATGTCTCCGACGGGGGGGCCTTCATCACGTTACCTACCGCCCAGGTCCACCCGCCCAGGCACGTGCAGGTCCGACTCGGGCTCACCGACCCACCGATAGAATTGCCCGCGGAGGTCGTCCGCGTCACCACCCTCGAGCCGCACGGCCTCGGCCTCGGATTACAATTTCGCAGCGTCAACGACACCGCCGGCGAGCATATCCACCGCTTCGTGCTCGCCCGCCTGCTCGCCGAGATCGCCGAGATCATGGAGGGCGACCCGCGCCCGGTCGACCCGCGCAACGTACAAACGATCAGCTCGGTCGAGTCCGTCGCCGCCGCGATGCGCCAGATGATCGAGGCCGAGGGCCCCGTCCCCGGCACCCTGTTCCAGCGCGACGTCGGCGAGCTCGTCGACATCCAGCTACTCGCCGCCGATCACCGCACCGCCACCGTCTCGCTGCGCGACCCCAACGCGCGCCGACCCGTCGCCGGCGATCACATCCACCTCACCCTCACGCGCGGCTCGTTCAACGCCCACGCGCACACCCAGGTGCTCAGCCGCAGCGGCGAGCGCGTCAGCCTCGAGCTGCCGTCGAGCCTCACCGTCTTCGAGCTGCGTCGCGCCCCCCGTCGCGCCCCCGCGCCCGAGGAGATGTTCATCTCGATCCCCGTGCCCTACCCCGTGGGCACCAAGCTGCGCTGCGAGGTCCTCGACATCTCGAGCACAGGGCTCGCCTTCAAGCTCACCCCGAGCGCCCCCTACTTCCTCCCCGGCACCCCTTTGCGCGAGGTCGCCATCTCGGGCCTCGGCGGCGACGACGAGCGCCGCAAGTCGGCCCAGGTCATGCACATCACCCCCGTCGAGGACGACCGCGGCAAGCTCTCGTACCTGCGTGTCGGCATCGACTTCGGCATCACCGACGAGAACTTCGCCAAGGGCGCCCGCCCGCGCGCCGGCGGCGAGAAGCGGGCCGTCAGCTTCGTCGAGAAGATGGGCATGCTGATCGGCCGCCTCGTGCCCAGGCGCGGCCCGCAGACCTCGGCGATCGCCGCCAGCGCGGGCGTCGAGGTCGTCCGGATCGCCAACAAGCGGCGCGAGGACATCGTCGCCCTGCTCAACACCACCCCGCGCGCCGGCCGACGCATGCACGCGCCGGTGATCATCATTCCACCCGCGCACGGCAAGCGTAAAGAGTCGACCAGCATCTTCGCGCAGATCCTCGTCGAGAGCTTCGCCCGGGCTCGTCGCGATGTCGTCGTGCTTCGCTTCGACGGCATCCGTAACATCGGGGAGAGCTACAAGGACCCCGACTGCCGCGAGCCCGGCCGCGAGGCCATGCGCTCGAGCCTGTCGCAGGCCGTCGACGACATCAACACCGTCGTCGAGTACGCGCACAACAACCCCCTGTTCTCGCCGAGCGAGCTGGTGCTGTGCTGCTTCAGCCTCCAGGGCGTCCCGGGCCGACGCGCCACGTTCCTCGATCAGGGCAAGCGGATCAACTATCTCATCGGCGTCAACGGAGCCGTCGCCGCCCAGGAGATGATCCGCAACGCCGCCGGCGGCGTCGACTACATCGCCCAGCGCGCCAGCGGCACGCACATCGGCACCGCCGCGATCCTCGGCATCAACATCGACGGCGACCCCTACGCCGACGACCTGATCCGCAACGGCCTCGCCTTCATGAGCGACGCCAAGCGAGAGATCGCCGCGATCCCGATCCCCGTCACGTGGTTCCTCGGCCGCCACGACGCGTGGATCGACCCCGCCACGATCCGCGAGTTCATCGGTGTGCCCGCCAACGCCCCGCGCGAGCTCATCGAGCTCGACATCGGCCACCTCCCGCTGACCTCCTTCGAGGCCCTGACCCTGTTCTCGGAGATCGTCCGATGCATCGGCCGCCAGATCCTCCACGAGGACCTCGAGCCCGCGATCCCCGATCCCCGCGAGATGACCCGCGTCCGCCACGCCGAGTGGCGCCGCGTGCCCAAGAGCCCGCTGCCCGACCGCCGGTCCTACTGGCACACCTACCTGCTCGGCGACACCGAACACAAGGTCGGCTACGACGTGCTCAACGCCGCCGACGAGTACCTCGGCTTCCTCGACCGCGAGGCCGAGCTCCTCGACCTGCGCCCCGAGCACCACGCCGCCGACCTCGGCTGCGGCACCGGCAACTTCGCCGCCCGCCTGCTCCGGCGCCGCGGCCACAAGACGAAGCCCGTGTGCGCCCGCCTCGCGCTCGTCGACTTCGTGTCCGACGCCCTCGACGAGGCCGAGCGCAAGCTGCACGTCCTCGCCCGCGAGCGCGACATCACGATCCCGGCCGTCTCGCGCCACCTCGTCAACCTCGACATCAACCCGATCCGCACCCTGCGGCGCTTCGTCACCGGCGAGCTGCTCGGCTACGACGCCCTCAAGGGCATCCTGCGCGGCCTCAGCGACTACTCGATCGACACCTGGCGCGCCCACGAGGACTGGCGCCTCCACGACATCGTCCGCGGCCGCGAGCTCGACAAGCAAGACCTCGCCTACGTGCGCGCCAACTTCCCCGCCGACGAGCAGGAGGTCATCCTCGACACCAACCGCCTGACCCGCTGGCTGCGCGGCCGCTGGACCGTCGAGGACATGACCCGCGAGGGCCGCGCCCGCGTCGACCGCGGCGAGCCGCTGAGCGCCGGCGACCTGCGCCTCAGTCGCCTGTCCTTGCAGACAGGTGACATGGTCGAGCGCCTGCCCTTCGCCGACGCCAGCCTCGACCGGATCAGCTGCAGCCTGGTGCTCAGCTACCTCAACAACCCGCTGGAGCTGCTGCGCGAGTTCTACCGCGTGCTACGCCCGGCGGGCCGCCTGGTCGTCTCGTCGATGCTGCCCGACTTCGACATGAGCCGGATCTACCAGCGTGTGCTACGCCGCATCGAGACCGATCCCAACCTGCCGCTCCCCCCTGGCATGGATCGTCCGACCTTCGCCAGCGAGATGCGCGCCTTCCTCAATCACGCCGCCTTCCTCACGATCCTCACGGAGGAGGGCCAGTTCTCGTTCTTCAGCCGCGACGAGATGTGCAGCCTCGTCGAGCGCGCCGGCTTTCGCCGGGTCGAGAACCACCTCGCCTTCGGTGAGCCGCCGCAGGCCCACATCACCGTCGGAAATCGATGACCCGGCGCCCGGACCTCACCGCGAGCATGAGCAGCACGTCCTTTCGCAGGGACGACGCCTTCGCGCTCCAGCTTCGCGGTGAACTCCGGGCCGGCTATCAACGCGCCACCTGGCTCAGCGTCGCCCTCATCCTCGGCTTTGTGATCCTCGACGCGACGACCGTGCGGGCGCAGGGCCTCATGTACACCTTCCTCGCCCTGCGCGCGGGCATCTGCATCATCCTGGTCGGCCTCCTGCGCCTCAGCGAGCACCCTCGCCTGGCCCCCCACGTCGAGTTCATCGCCATGCTCGGCGCCTCGGCCACCGGCGGCGTCATCGCCCTCATGAGCGCCCTCTACATGGGCCACGAGAGCTATTACTACGCCGGTATGAGCCTCACGCTGGTCGCGATCGGCGTGCTCGTCCCGGTCGGTCCGCTCCCGATCGCCCTCACCGCCGCCGCGATCTACTTCAGCTTCGTCCTGTTCCTGCAGCTCCTCGATCCCGTCCCGCTCAGCGAGTGGAACTGGAACGTCTTCGTCGCCAACAGCATCTTCTTGATCGTCACCGCCGCCGTCGTCGTCATCGGCGCGTACATCAACCGCCGCCTGCGTCGCCGGGCCTTCGACGCCGCCTGGGAGCAGGAGCGCGCCAGCGAGGAGCTGCGCCTCGTCAACGAGCGCGTCAAGCAGAGCTACCTCGAGATCTCGGAGAAGAACCGCGAGATCGAGGACGCCTACCGCAGCAAGAGCCAGTTCCTCGACAACATCTCGCACGAGCTGCGCACCCCCCTGACCTGCATCCTCACGCCCCTCGAAGGCCTGCTCGCCGGCAACGCCCGGGGTGAGATCCGCGGCGTGTTCGAGGACATGCATAGCGCCTCGCGCCAGCTCTACGACCTCATCAACGACCTCCTCGACTACAGCAAGTACGGCTCGCGCGATCAACCAATGCAGCGCGACCCCGTCGACCTGCGCGGCGTCGTCGACGAGCACGTGCGATCGTTCAAGCCGACCGCCCGCCAGCGCATGCTCAACCTCGAGTGGGACGCCCCACCCGAGCCGCTGATCGCCCGCGGCAGCAGCCGCGAGCTCGGCAAGGTCGTCCGCAACCTGCTCAGCAATGCCGTCAAGTTCACACCCTTCGGCGGCCGCGTCCGCGTCCTGCTGACCGGCGACGGTCCGACCGTCAGGCTCTCCGTCGAGGACACCGGCATCGGCATGAGCCCCGAGGTCCAGAGCAAGCTGTTCACCCCGTTCTTCCAGGGCGACGCCACCTCCACCCGCGCCTTCGAGGGCACCGGCATCGGCCTCGCCCTCGTCAAGACGATCGTCGAGCGCCACGAGGGTGACATCACAGTGCACAGCGTCGCCGGCCAGGGCACCACGATGACCGTGAGCCTGCCCCTGAGCCCCCTCGACCCGACCGAGCTCATGGGCATGGAGCTCGGCCCGCTGTCGAGCGGCGCCAGTATCATCGCGCCGGTCCTGCAATTCTCGGAGCCTTCACAGAAGATCCTCGTCACCGAGGACCTCCTGCAAAACGAGATCGAGAACCTGCGGGCTCGCAGCAGCGGCGGCGGCACCGGCAGCTTCGTCAATGTCTCCAATGTGCCGGTCGACGTGGTCGGCGAGTCACGCCCCGCGGCCGCCCACGACGGATCGATCTCCGCCTCGGTCCCCCTGCTGCACGAGCACCTGCCGGTCGTCCGCGTGCAGCGCTCCAAGATCCTCGTCATCGACGACCACCCGGAGATCGTCCGACTCATCTCCCGCCTGCTCGCGCCCCTGCACGACATCATCACCGCCAGCAACGGCGAGGAGGGCCTGCAAAAGGTCCACGACGACAAGCCCGACCTCGTCGTCTCCGACGTCATGATGCCCAAGATGAGCGGCTTTCAGCTCGTCGAGCGCATCCGCGCCGACCCGGTCACCGCCCGCCTCCCGGTCCTCCTGCTGACCGCCCGCGCCGACGGCCACGACCGCGTCCGCGGCCTGCGACGCGGCGCCAGCGACTACCTCGTCAAGCCCTTCCTGCCCGAGGAGCTCAAGGCTCGCGTCGACAACCTGCTGCGCCACCAGCATTACGAGAGCTACATGACCCGCCTCAACGAGGACCTGGAGGCCAGCAAGAACAGCCTCGAGGGCCGCGTGCACGGCCTGTTCGTCGACACCGTGCGCACGCTCGTCGCCGCGATCGACGCCAAGGACACCTACACCGGCGGTCACTCCGAGCGCGTCAGCTTCTTCTCGGTTCGGATCGCCGAGCAGCTCAAGCTGCCGCGGCCGATGGTCCGCACGATCGAGCTCGGCGCGCTGCTCCACGACGTCGGCAAGATCGGCATCCCCGACAAGGTCCTCAACAAGCCCGGCGCGCTGACCCTCGACGAGATCGAGATCATTCGCCAGCACACGATCCTGGGCGGCCAGATCCTCGAGAAATCGCCCGAGCTCGCCGAGCTGCGTCGCTTCGCCCTGCATCACCACGAGCGCTGGGACGGCACCGGCTACCCCGACCGCCTCGCCGCCGTCGACATCCCGCAGAGCGTCCGCGTCGTCAGCGTCGCCGACTGCTGGGACGCCATGGTCTCCGACCGCATCTATCGCGCCGGCATGGAGCCGCAAGTCGCCGCCGAGAAGGTCGCCAAGCTCGGAGGCAGCCAGTTCGACCCCGAGGTCGTCGAGGCGATGATGGCCGTCTGGCGCCAGCTTGAGCTGCCGCCCTATCTGCGCCCGCTCAAGTCTCGCATGGTCCCGCACGAGAACCGCTCCGCCCCGCGCGTCAGCGAGTGCGGCGAGACCTATCACGTCCACGAATGACGCGTTATGCTGGCCGCCGCCGCCCCCGAGGTGACCGATGCCGCTGACACGTGAGCAACTGCAAGACCTGTCCCGGGCGTTCCCCAAGCGCGGCGCCTCGCGCCACGACCCCACCGGCTACGAGACCCTGCGGACCGCGATCATCGAGGCCATTCGCCCCGTCGCGCCGGCCCTCGAGTTCGACCTCGACACCGTCGAGCCGCTGACGCAGGCCGAGCTGCTCGAGCTGCCGGCGCACATTCTCCTGGTCTGGTGCGAGGTCGACGAGCTGACCGCCTACCTGTACGCGATCCCCGAGGCCGAGCTCAACGAGGGCGTCGCCCAGGCCCTGGTGATGATCGAAGGTTGCAGCTTCAAGGACGCCGGCCAGCTCTCACCCGAGCAGTGGGGCGCCGCGCTGCGCCTGATGGCCGCCGTCGCCACCCCCTACGCCCGCGACGGCGCCGACTTCCATGGCGCCTACGTGGCGATCGAGGGCGCCCCGCAGGACGCCCTCCCCGACCTCGCCGAGGTCGAGGGCCTCTACGATTCGTTCGCCCCCTGCTTCGTCGAGGGCGGCGTCGGCCTCAGCCACCGCTTCTCCCGCGTGATCACCGTCCACCGCGGCTGAGATCCGCGGCTTGATCCTCTCCGACAATCACCCGCCCCGTTCGAGCGCGGTCCGTCGCTCGCTGGCCGAGGCGATCACGCCGGGTACAGGCACCAGCGCTTCGCAGACGCTTCACCGCGTCGAGGAGTCGGTCGTGCGCGCCGAAGTCGAGGCAGCAGGCTTTCGTCTGGCCACCAGCGCAGATTTCCTGCGCAACACCGCCGACCCGCGTGACTGGAACGCCTCGCCGGGCGCTACCACCAGGGCCGGGCGCCGCGGCCAGGCCGACCGCTTCATCCTCAAATTCGTAAAGCCTTGATCGAGACGCCTTGATCCACACGCATTACTTTAGACTCTGCGCGTGCCCGCCCCCGCCTGGATCATCAGTCAACTCGGCCACCCGCGCGGCCTGTTCGGTCGCCTGCTCGGCCGGATCCTCAACCGGGCCAACCTCCCGCTCAACCTCCACATGGTCGGCGCGCTCGAGCTGCCGCCCGGGGCCGAGGTGCTCGAGGTCGGCTTCGGCGGCGGGGTCGCCATCGAGCTGATCCTGCGCCACGCGCCCGACGCTCGCGTCACCGGCGTCGAGCGAGCCGTCGACATGCTGGCACTCGTGCGCCGCCGCTTCCCTGACGCCCTGCGCGGCGGCCGACTCGAGCTCGTCGAGGGCTCGATCGACCCGCTCCCGCTCGCCGACGGCCGCTTCGACGCCGCCTGCACCGCCAACTGCGTGTACTTCTGGAGCGACGTCGACGCCGGCCTGCGCGAGCTGGCCCGCGTGCTCCGCCCCGGCGGCATCCTGGTCCTCGCCATCAATTCGCCCGAGGTCCTGATCGCCGCCGGCTTCGCGGCCCAGGGTCTCAACACTCTCGGCGCCGACGAGCTCGCCACACGCATGCGCGACGCCGGCTTCGGCGACGCCCACGCCCGCCGCATGCCTGACCCCGGCCGCCGCGGCACCTCGCTGGTGATCGGCCACCGCGACGCCGCCGACTGAGACCCACGCGACCCTCAGCCCCCGACGCCGGCCTTGCCGCTGACGCTCGCGCTCGCCTTGAACGACACGTTCACGCTGACGGACGCCGAAGCGACGGCCGTGGCCGCCGCGCTGACGCAGGCGACCGCCTTGCCGCCGGCCCCTTCCAGCTCGCCGCGCAGCTGGCCGCCGATCCGCACCAGCGTCTGCACATCCCCCGCGACCTCCTTGCCGATCTTGAATTGCGCCGTGATCAGCGTCGGCAAATTGGCACGCAGCGTGGCGACAACTTTACCGAGGGCCTCGGCGTTGGCCGAGGCCTGGAGGTCGAGCGCAGGTTTGGTGCACTGCGCCGTGATCTTCGCGCTCGCGTCGCAGCTCGCCTTGCAGTCGGCGTCGACCTTCGGCCCGTTCACGTGCCCCTCACACTTCGGCGCCCGCCACTCGCCCTCGCACGACGCGTGGCAGGTCGCGCTGCACGACCCCTGGCAGGTACCCTTGCACTGACCGGTGCAGCGGCCCTGCGCGTCTTTTGCGGTGCACTCGCCCTGGCAGGTGCCGCTACAGGTCCCATCGCACGCACCCTTGCAAGTCCCCTTGCACTGACCTGACAGCTTGCCCGGCTCGCACTTGGCGACGATCTCCGCCGGCTCGACCTCGACCTTGCAGTGACCCTGGCAGCCGGCGTGCGCGGCCGCGTTGACCTGGCACTTCGGGGGCGTATAGCTGGCCTTGAACGTCACGCCCCCCTTGAGCGCCGCGCCGATCTGCGCCGACACGGCGTTGCAGGCCGCGGTCGAGGCCGCGATCCCCTCCGTTGCTTGCATCTGCGCCGGCGCGACCCCGAGGTCCGCGCCCATGCGCTGGCACGCCGAGGTGACTTCCGCGTCCATCTGGGCCGACAGGCTCACCAGGTCCCGCGCTGCCTGGACGAAGGCGCCGATCTTGACGTTGAGCGCTGCCTTGCCGGTGAACTTGCCCTGCAGCGCACTGCCGCCGCCGGCCAGCTCCGGGCAAGCCGCGCCCTCGAGCGCCCCAAGCAAGCCACCCGCTCCACCGCCACCGCCGCTGCCGCTGCCGGTTCCCTGCGCATTCGCGGCGCCGCCGGCATAAGGGTCGCAAGATCCGAGCGAGAGGAGCAGCCCCAGGAGAATGCGGGTCGAGTTCACGCGCGGAGTGTCCGCCAGCGCCCTGACAAGCACAAGCGCCTCGGCCCGTTTGCGCCGCTTGCCCGCGAACCAAATAAAAAGGCCCCCTCGTTGCCGAGGGGGCCATAGATCTGGCGGCGTCCTACTCTCCCACAGGGTCTCCCCTGCAGTACCATCGGCGCTG
>JAYUXQ010000757.1:0-3929 GCA_043752905.1 Nannocystis sp.
GGCGACCGTGATCCAGCAACAAAACTGCGCACGCGAGCCCCGCGACGAGCCACCAGCAGGCCCGAAACAGCGCCCGCGCGCCCACCCCGGTCATCTGCGTGCGAAAGAAGTCGACGTGAAACTCGAGGTGCATCGCCTCGTCCGCCGAGATCTGACGCAGTTGCTCCGCGATCGTGCACTGCCCGAGCCGCCGCGCCAGCGCCGTATAGAACCCGAGGCCGACCACCTCGGCGACCAGCAGCACCAACAATTTACAGCGCAGCCCGAGCAGGCGCCGCCCGACCACGAACAGCCGCTCGCTCCAATTCCGGCGCAGCAGCGCCCCACCGAGCGACCGCACCATCCCGGCCAGGATCCGCGCGTGGCGGCCCTCCTCCTTGACGAACAGCGCCAGCGCCACGCGATAGTCGGCGTCGATGCCAGCGATCCTCGCTCGCTCGATCTCGCGGGCGATCCGGCCCTCGCCGCTCTCACCGAGCGCAAACCGGGCCAGCGACGCGCACAGCGGCGCGCGCCAGGCCGCCGGAATGCTCTCGATGTCGGCCGGCGCCCCCGGGTACGGGCGGCGGGCGTGGGTCTCGAAGTGCGTGCGCCAGTGGGTCCACATGTTCGCGTCTCCGGGGCTTCTACGCGCCGCCGACGACCCGCCTGCCCGCTGTCCCCGTGAACGGTCGCAAGCCGCCCGTGAACGGTCGCTACACCGTCGTCGCCGCCGCCGCGAGCCGTCTCGCAGCGCTGGCGCCGCATGAGTTTTCTGCCCCCGTCCGCCCCTGCGCCGTTTGCCACGACCGCCGCAGGTTTGGCATACAGGACGCTCGCACTGGAGGTCCTCATGTCCCGCCGCCCGCTCCTCGCCCTGCTGTCCGCCCTCGTCGTGGTCGCGTGCGGCGACAGCTCGAACGCCGATGGCGGACTCTCGGCCGCCGGCATGACCACCCAGGGCGACGCCTCGACCAGCTCGACCTCCACCTCCGCCACCTCCGCTTCATCCTCCGCCACCACCGCTTCATCCTCCGCCGACCCGACCACCACCGCGACCACCGCGACCACCGGTCCGACCACGGGTCCGACCACCGCGACCGGCGACCCGACCACCGGCCCGACCGGCGACCCCACCGGCGACCCCACCGGCTGCGTCCCGACCACCTGCGCCGCGGCGGGCGCGGTGTGTGGCGCGCTGGCCGACAACTGCGGCGGCACGCTCGACTGCGGCGCCTGTCCCGGAGACCAGGTCTGCGGCAACGGCGTCGGACCCAACCAGTGCGGCGGTCCGGCGTGCAAGCCGGCCGAGGCCGCGACCACCGACGGTGGGGGACGCTGCGGCGACCTCAAGGAGGCGTGGACCGCCCGGGGCATCAACGCCGGCTATTATCCGTACCGCGTCGTCGCGCCGGTCGCCCAGTACTCGGGCGACTACGGCGGCGACCCCAACAAAATTTTCGAGGCCGGCGGCGCGACCAGGGGCGTCATCCTCCAGATGATCCCGCCCGGCAGCTACATCGGTCTGTCGACCACGGGCCCCTGGTACAACCCCGCCGGCGACTGTCAGCAGGGCGACACCTGCGGCAACGCCAACATCGAGGCCTGCACCGATCAGAACGTCCCGCTGCGGCCCAACATCCTCGGCTTCTACTGGGGCTACGCCTATTCGAACGCCAGTCACATGCAGGGCTGGATCGCCTACGAGCCCGACAAGATGGTGTTCGCCGGCTTCGACCCCGCCCACCCGTGCGCGCGTGGACCCGCCGGCCTCGACTTCGAGGTCGCCGCTGCCTGCGGCCAGGCCACCGCGTGTAGCGGCACCAACATCACCTGCGGCCAGGCCAACCCGTGCAGCGAGGGCGCCGACGACTGCGGCCGCGTGCAATGCGGGGCCGTGAGCGGCGGCGCCCTCACGCCCACCGCCCACCGAAAGATCGTCAGCTACCCCGCGGGCACCCACCCGTGCGGCAAGGACGTCCCGCACCCCTCCATCAACTGCTTCGCCAACGGCAACGAGCCCGACTTCTTCCTCGCCTATCCATTCGGCGCCTATCTCTACTGGGGGCAGAACAGCACCACCAAGCACTGGCTGCACTACGGCGACCGCGTGCAGTCCTACTTCCACACCCGCGACGCCCAGAACGTCATGTGGGACTTCGTCGAGGTCATCAACAGCGGCGCCGGCATCCTGACCCCCGCGAGCGACGGCTCGGGCGCCGGCGGGGGTTGCAGCGCCAACAACCCGGCCGCCTGCACCCCCTGCCAAAACGGCGGCACCTGCGGGTGGATCCAAGAGGTCTTCCTCAAGCCGGAGTGAATCAGCACATGTCCGAAAAGCCAGGTCCCTTCGCCATCCCGCTCGCCCTGTGGACGTACTTCGTGCTCGTCGTGTGCGCGTTTTGCTGCTTCCTCCTGCAGCTCCTGCTCGTCCCGATCACCTGGCCTTTTGATCGCAACCGCGTCGTCACCGGCAAGGTCTATCGCAGCACCGGCGTCCTCATCAGCCGCCTGACGCCCCTGTGGGACTTCGAGCTCGTCGGCCGCATGCCCGCGCGTCGCCCCGGGCGCACCGTCGTCGTCAGCAACCACTGCTCGCAGGCCGACCCCTTCCTCATCTCGCGGGTCCCGTGGGAGATGAAGTGGCTCGGCAAGGCCTCGCTGTTCCGCGTCCCGATCCTCGGCTGGTCGATGTGGCTCGCGGGTGACGTGCCGGTCGTACGCGGCGAGAAGCAGTCCGCCCGCGGCGCCATGGGCCGCTGTCGTCGTTATCTCGAGCGCGGCATGCCCGTGATGATCTTCCCGGAGGGCACCCGCTCGCTCACCGACGAGATCGGCCCGTTCAAGGACGGCGCCTTTAGCCTCGCGATCTCCACCGGCGCCGACATCCTCCCGCTCGCCGTGCACGGCACCGCCAACGCCCTGCCGGTCCACGACTGGCGGTTCGGCCGGGCCCGCGCGCGCGTCATCGTCGGCGACCCGATATCCACCACCGGCATGTCCTTTGAGGACATCCCCCGCCTCAAGGAGATCGTGCGCGCCGAGATCGAGACTCTACGCGCGTCCATTCGTCCGCTCACCGGCGAACCCTGAGCCCACGGCCCGCCGACCTGTCCCCGCGGACGTGCGCCCGCGCGGCCGCGCGGCGCCCCACGCGTTCGACCGTGGCATATGGACATTCGTCCGCCGCGCGCCATCACCGATCCATGGGCGGCCAGCGCATCCTGCGCTGAGCGCCCTTCCACATGGCACGGGACACAGCGGCGACATCACCACCATGCCCGCGACCGCGGCATGATGAACCGTCGTACGAGCCCGGCACCATGACGGATGGAAGGTCACCCGTGTGGAGAACACCGACTCACCCGCGCATGGGCCGTCGAGAACCCCGATGAATTTAGGTTGTGACTGTCAGGATTTGCGCGCGACCCGGATGGAGGAGCCGGGTCTGGCCCTGTACGCGCACGTCCGGCAGATCCGCCACCACCTCGCCCAGCTGCTGCGCGACCGCCCCGAGCTCGTGCGCGCCGACGGCGAGGTCCTGCTCGTACGCGGTGAGCTGGTCCCGCTGCTGCGCTGCCTCCATGAATCGTTGACCTACACCGAGCGCCAGGAGGCCCGCGCAGCGCCGTGGGACGGCGAGACCATCGACTACGCCCACAGCGCCCCGCTGTCCGTCTGGGCCGAGCGCCTCGACAGCCCGTGGTACTGGAGCGCCACCGAGGCGCTGCACTTCGTCGTCCAGCCGATCTTCGCGCTCGGCAGCGGCGTCGTGCACGGCCACGAGGCCCTCGTGCGCGCCCGCCTCGGCGAGCGCGAGCTGTCGGCCGGCTCGCTGTTACAAGCTGCGGCCGCACACGAGCAGATCGCCGCCTTCGACGCCCGCGCGCGCAGCGAGGCGATCGTGCAGGTTTACCCGCACTTGCCCGCCGACGAGCGCCTGTTCATCA
>JAYUXQ010000758.1:0-3928 GCA_043752905.1 Nannocystis sp.
TCGACGAGCGTGATGTCGCCAAAGCGCCCGAGCTCGCGGGTCAGCAGCGTGCACGCGCCCCCGATGTCGAGCAGCTTGAGCGGCTGCCCCGGGGCCGGCTCCGGCTTCCACTTCTCCACCAGCTCGAGGATCAGCTCGCGCTTGGCGATCCTCCAGAAGTGGCGGTCCTCGAGCTCAAACCAGCGGTCGTATGCGCTTCGATCCATAAGTTCTCCAGAATCAATCGATCAGTCGATCAGTCGATCAGTCGACGGCGGACTCCTCCGCGTGTTGGGCCTGCGCCGCCGGGTCGGCGAGCACCTCGCGGACCATGTAGATCGGCTTGCGCTGCGACTCGTGGTACGTGCGGATCACGAATTCGCCGACCAGCCCGAGGCTGACGAACTGCACGCCGACCATCACCAGCAGCACCGCCAGCATCAGCAGCGGACGGTCGCTCAGCTCCTCTCCCAGGAAGAACTTGTCGATCGTCAGGTACAGCCCGATCATCACCCCGAGCCCGCCGCACAGCAGCCCGACGCCGCCGAACACGTGCGCCGGCCGGGTGCTGTAGCTCAGCAGGAAGCGCACCGTCATCAGGTCGAGCGCCACCTTCATCGTGCGCGCGATCGTGCGGATGAAGCCGGTGTACTTCGACACGCCGGCCTTGCGCGCGCGATGGTTGACGCCCATCTCCGTCCAGCGAATACCGAGGCTCGACGCCACCGCCGGCACGAAGCGGTGCAGCTCGCCGTACAGCTTCACGTTCTTGACCACGTCGCGGTGATACACCTTGAGCGAGCACCCGTAGTCGTGCAACGCCACCCCGGTGACCCGCCCGATCAGCCAATTGGCGACCTTCGACGGCAGCTTGCGGCTGACGAACGCGTCCTGCCGCTGGACCCGCCAGCCGCTGACCACATCGTAGCCCTCCTCCGCCTTCGCCAGCATCGCCGGGATGTCCGCCGGGTCATTTTGCAGGTCCGCGTCGATCGTGATCACCCACTCGCCGCGCGAGCGATCGAAGCCCGCCGCGAACGCCGGCGTCTGCCCGAAGTTGCGACGAAACCGGATCGCGATCACGCGCGGGTCTCGCTCGTGCGCGCGCCGCAGCAGCTCGAAGCTCCCGTCGGTGCTGCCGTCGTCGACGCAGATGATCTCGTAGGTGCGACCGGTCCGGTCCATCCCCGCCATCAGCTCGGCGAGCAGCGCGTCGATGCTCTCGACCTCATTGTAGATCGGCACCACCACCGAAATGTACGGGTCGCGCTCCGGCTCGCCCGCGCGGTGCAACACCGGACCGTTGACGTCGCTGCGGCTCCTCGGGATCGCTGCCGGAACGAGGTTCTCTGCGTTGTTCTGCGTCATATCGTTAAGTCGACCTCGGCTGCTTGTCACTGTCTTGTTGTCGCGTGCGCGGGGCGGCCTGTCGCTTCGCCGGGGCACCCGAGCCCCGCGCCCTCCGAAGACATTTTCCGGCCCACCATTCGCGTCCCCGAATTCGCGTCAGCGAGCCAACCGCGCCCGCCGCTCGCGATGCCACGCGACCTGCGCCGTGAGCCCCTCACGCAGCGCCACCTTCGGCGCATACCCCCACGCCTTGACCGCCGCCGACACATCGGCCCAGGTATCGAGCACATCCCCCGCCTCGCGCTCGAGCCGGTTCTGCTTCACCGGCCCGGCGACCTCCGCGAGCGTCCCCAGCACGTCCCGCAGCGTCACGCGCGACCCACCGCCGATATTAAAGACCCCGAGCACCCCCTCGGCCGCCGCCGCGATGTTCGCCTCGACGATGTCCGCGATGAACGTGAAGTCGCGGGTCTGCTCGCCGTCCCCGAACACATTGATCGATCCACCGTCGAGGGTCGCCTCGATGAACCTGTGAAACGCCATGTCCGGCCGCTGGCGCGGGCCATACACCGTGAAGTAGCGCAGCGACGCCGTCGCCAGCCCGAAGTTGTGGCGGTACAGCTCCGCGAGGTGCTCGGCCGCCAGCTTGGTCACACCATACGGTGAGAACGGCTGGGTCGGGCTCGCCTCCGTCATCGGCAGCTCGTGCGCCTCGCCGTACACCGACGATGACGACGCATACACCACCTTGCGGACAGTCATGCTGCGGCGCACCGCCTCGAGCAAGCGCTGCGTCGACAGCACATTGTCCCGCAGATACGCCTCGAAGCTCTGCCCCCAGCTCGCGCGCACCCCCGCCTGCGCCGCCTGATGGAACACCACCTCGACCCCGTCGAGCAGCGGCTCGATCGCAGTCTGCGCCAGATCCTCCACCACCAGCTTGAACTTCGCCTCGTCGCGCAGGCGCACGAGGTTGTTGTCCTTGTAGCTGCGCGGATAATAGTCGCTGAAGCGATCGACCCCGATCACCTCGTGCCCGAGCGCGATCAGGCGCTCCGACAGGCTCGATCCGATGAATCCCGCAGCGCCGGTCACCAGGCAACGCATGGCAAGGTCCCTCCTGCGCTGTTTGCGCCGTGCACGAACATGGGCCGACAGCCTTACCACGACCGCCTCCCGCCGCGCCACACCCCCCAGCGCCCCTGCGGTCCCGCGGCGAGCCGTGACAAGCCCAGGACGAGGTGGTATCTGTCCGGGCCTGCGATGACTCCACAGGAGAAACGCGAGGTCCTGCGCGCGATCAAGAGCCAGATCGAGGCAGGTCAACACGGCGCCGCCTGGACCGACCTGCGCCGGATCGCCGCCCCCGGCGACGAGTTCGCGCTGCAAGACCGGTACTCCCGGACGCTCGCCAGGATCCCCGCGAAGGCGATCGGCCTGACGCCGATCCGCATCGCCCTGCTGGCGACCAGCACCGTCGACCACCTCGCCTCCGCGCTGCGCTTCTGGCTCGCCACCGCCGGCTTCGCGCTCGAGCTGTACCAGTCCGAGTACGGCACCATGCAGCAGATGGTGCTCGACCCGAGCAGCGAGCTCTATCACTTCAAGCCCGACCTCGTGTGGCTGTTCACCGGCGGCCGCGACGTCGCCCTCGACGGTGACCCCGACGCGCAAGATCCCGCCGCCGCCGTCACCGCCGCCGTCGCCCGCACGCGCTCCCTGTGGATGCTCCTTCAAGAGCGCCTGCCCGCGCAGATCGTCCAGAACAACGCCGACCTCGACCCCGTGCGCACCTTCGGCAACTTCGAGGGCGCCGTCCCGTGGAGCCGCACCAACCTGCTCCGCGCCTACAACGTCGAGCTCGCGCGCGCCACCGGCCCCGGCGTCACCCTCTTCGACCTGGACTATCTCTCCGGCGAGTACGGCCGCCGCGCCTGGTACGACGCCCGCTGGTGGTACGTCTCGAAGCACGCCGTCACCCTCGAGGCCCTCGGCCTGGTCGCCCACGCGTTCGCCCAGGTGGTCGCCGGCATCATGGGCCGCGCCAAGAAGTGCGTCGTGCTCGACCTCGACAACACCCTGTGGGGCGGCGTCATCGGCGACGACGGCCTCGAGGGCATCAAGCTCGGCGAGGGCGACGCCACCGGCGAGGCGCACCTGGCCTTCCAGCGCTATCTGCTGCGCCTCAAGGACCGCGGCATCATCCTCGCGGTCGCCAGCAAGAACCAGCCCGAGGCCGCCCGCCTGCCGTTCGAGAAGCACCCGGAGATGGTCCTGCGCCCGGACGACATCGCCATCTTTCGCGCCAACTGGGTCGACAAGGCCACCAATATCCGCGAGATCGCCGAGACCCTCAACATCGGCCTCGACTCGCTCGTCTTCATCGACGACAACCCCGTCGAGCGCGCGCTCATCCGCGGCGAGCTGCCCATGGTCGAGGTCCCCGAGGTCGGCGACGACGCGGCCACCTACCGCGAGACCCTCGACCGCGGCCTGTTCTTCGAGACCGTCACCTTCTCCCGCGACGACCGCATGCGCGCCGAGGCGTATCGCATGAACGCCAAACGCGCCGAGGAGGCCGCCACCGCCACCGACCTGA
>JAYUXQ010000759.1:0-9578 GCA_043752905.1 Nannocystis sp.
CGCCGCCCCGAGGTCGTCAAGCGCCTGCTACGAAAGATGCTCGAGCGCCAGCTGCCGGCCGGCTTCGACATCGACCGCCACTTCACCCCGCGCTACGACCCCTGGGACCAGCGCCTGTGCCTGGTGCCCGACGGCGACCTGTTCAAGGCGCTGCGCAAGGGTCAGGCCTCGATCGTCACCGACCACATCGACACCTTCACCGAGACCGGCATCCGTCTGCGATCCGGCGAGGAGCTCGCGGCCGACATCATCGTCACCGCCACCGGGCTCCGTCTGCTGATGCTCGGCGGCATCCGCCTCGGCGTCGACGGCACCCCCGTGCCCGTGCCCGAGCGCAAGACCTACAAGGGCATGATGCTCGAGGGTGTCCCGAACTTCGCGTTTGCGATCGGTTACACCAATGCGTCGTGGACGCTCAAGGCCGACCTCACCGGCGAGTACCTGTGCCGGCTGTTGCGCCACATGGACGCGCACGGATATCGCCAGTGCGTGCCGCGCAACGACGACCCCGCCGTCACCGAGCGCCCGCTGCTCGACTTCAGCGCCGGATACATCCAGCGGTCGATCGACCAGCTACCGCGCCAGGGCTCGAAGGCGCCGTGGCGCCTGTGGATGAACTACCCCGCCGACGTCCTGGCCATGCGCTTCGGGTCCATCACGGACAGCGCGATGAAGTTTTCAAACCCGGAGCCCACCGCCTGAGCGCCTGATACTTCATGGCAGCGGCGCCGACGACGATTCAGGCGACGATCCAACAGGCGCGGTCACCCCGGGTTGCGACTCGACAGTCGGCACGGAGGTGGTCGGCACGGAGGTGGTCGGGGCCACGTGGGTCTCGACGACAGGCGCCTCCGGCAGGGCCTCGGCGCCGGTGTACGGCGGCGCGGGCATCGGCGGCGGCGGCAGCTCGCTGCGACCAGCGGGCACGCGCACGCGAGCATCGGTGGTCGCGCGCTCGATGTCGGCGAGGTTGGTCTGAAACTCGGCGATCCACGCGCGAGTCTCCTGCATCACGCGGCCGTCGATCGTGTCGAAGAAGGCCCGGATGCGCTCGAGCTGCCAGAGGATGTCGGTGGTGCTCAGCGGCCGGCTGCGCGAGCGCACCATCGTCGCGGCCCAGTCCATCCGCAGGTGTGAGAGGTCCTCCTGGAGCGCCATCGCGGTGGTGATGTAGCGCATCCATCCGCTCGAGAAGCCGAACAGCTTGTCGACCGCGACGCAGGCGGCCGCGAGCCCGAGCAGCAGGAACCCGATCTCGGTCGCCTCGGCGCCCATCGGCAACCAGCCTGTCAGCCCCGCCGAGTCGAGGATCGGCGCGAGGCCGCCGAGGGTACCCAGCAGGATCGTCAGCAGCCGCAGCGCTCGCGAGTTGAACGACTTGCTGGCCTTGGCCCGCAGGTACCACGTGATCGTCGACTCGGCCCGCGCCTCCGCGTGCTTGTACAAGGCCGTCAGACCATTCGCGACGTCGCCGTCCGACTTCCACGTCAGCTCGGGAAACTCGACCCGATCGATGTTGATCGACGGCACCTTTCGCTTCGCGGGTTCCCCGGACATGATCGCGCGAGGATATCATCAATGCGGGCCGCCCGGACGACACCTCGCGCTGCCCTGACACGGGACTCGGCGCGCATGCTGGCGCGATGAGGAAGCGTGGTCGCGCGCACCGTCGGCGCCCCCCTGGCGACCCGCTCGCCACGGCGTGGGCCCACCCGCTCTGTCAGGGTGGAAAGTCGGACGTCCCGGGCACCTGCGCGAGGGCCCCCGCGCAGTCCTTTCGCGGACCATGTGTACGCTGCTCGTGTGCGCGTGTTCGCGACGCCGGTCGCGCTCACGCTTCGGGCGTGGGCCGATGTTCGATGCGCCCGAGCAGCTCCTCGTCCTCGAGTCGGCGGGCGATGCCCAGGGCCCGCGCCCGCGCCACGGCGCCGGCCTCGTCGCCGAGGATCCGCGCGAGCAGCCCGAGCCCCATCGCTCGCAGGCGGACATAGCCGCCGTCCCCGGCGTGCTCGAGCGCCGACTGTGCATATGCGAGGGCCGTGACGTGGTCACCGAGCTTGAAGTGCCCGTACGCGAGTCCGGCGTCGCGGCGATAGCCCACGAATGGGTGCACCTCGCCGGGTGGGAGGCTCGCATACAATGCCAGCGCGCCGCGCCAGTCGGGCGCGCAGTGGTCCACGGGATGATTGAGCCGGTACGCCCGTTGATCGATCCACCGCGCTTGCAGGCACGCACGCTCGTCGGGACCGAGCTCGTGATCGTCGAGCAGCGGCTCGACGATCGCCAGCGCGTTCCCGGCCTCCTCGGCTTCGCCGAGCCGGCTGGCCAGGAAGCTCTCGACCAGCCCGACCTCGATCTTCGCCGCGGTCTCGTTCGACCGCACCGCCCGCGCATGCCGAAGGTGCACCTGCGCCGTCGCAAAGTCGCGGGCCCGCAGGGCGGCGCCGGTGAAGCCGAGCTCGACCCACACACGCGCCGGCGACTCGCTCACCGGAGGTCGGTCCCAGACGCGCAGCTGGTCGACGCACAGCGATCGCGGCAGGTCGCCGAACCGGCTGTGATACACGCCCATCCACTTGATCCGCCCCGTCACCGTGCGCGGCAGGCCGAACGCGCGCAGCAGACGTCGGCCATAGTCGCCGCCGTCTTGCTGCGCGCGCGCTCGCAGCCGCCGCAGCGCCCGCTCGACCGAGGCGCTGTCGTCGGGCGTGGTCGCCAGCTCGGCGAGCCGCAGCGCCACGGCCGCGAGCGAGCCGTGCTCGGTCACCAGGTGCGCCACATAATCTCCCCACGCATATCCGGGCGGGGCGGCGGACGCGGGGTCGGGTGGCCGGGACATCCTCGCCGCGAGGGTAGCGGGCCGACGCGGCATCGAGAACCGAAAACGACCGCGGCCCCCACATCATTGCGAGGAGAGGGCCGCGGTCGTCGTTCGTGTCACTGCGGGGAGGGCTTGGAGAAGGCGCTGATCAGCAGCGAGTCCTGGTCGTCGAACGACCCGCACTTGTTGAACTTCTTCGGCTTGCCGTTCTTCTTGAGGAAGCACCCCGGGTAGCCGAGCTCCGGGTGGCGCACGAAGTTGACGCAGCTCGCGCCCTCGGGGGTCCACTCGGCCTCGACCGGCCAGTCCGTGAACTGCGTCTGGATCTCGGGGGACAGGTCGTCGTACACGTCGATCGCGGTGCCGTTGACGGTCCCGGAGCGACCGTCGCCGCAGTAGTCCGCGCGCAGCATCCGCGTACAGGCCTGGTGATGGTCTTGCAGCGAGATGTCCTCGCACTGCTGATTTTTGCCCTTACCCTCGCAATTGGTCGCCTCGGCCCATGGGCGGTAGCCGAGCAGCGTACACTTGGCGAGCGCGGCGTTGGCACAGGCAAAGGTGACGACCTTGTCGTTGTCGATGCGGTCGCCGGTCTCGACGTTCCAGTAGTTCGCCATCGGGATCGCGGCCACGCCCGGGGTCCCGCAGTAGGGCAGCCACTGGGCGCTGTCCTTGGCGCGGTAGGTCAGGTCGTAGAGGTACACGTCGTCGTACGCGTCGGACTGCTTGATATCGTTGATGCGGACGACGACGTCCTCGACCACATCCTCCCCGGCGATGACCGCCCTGAGCTGCAGTTGCAGCTCCGCGCCGATGAAGTCGAGGCCGCTGACGTCGTGCGTGACCCCGTCCTTGACGACCACGCCCGACAGCTCGGACCCCTGAATGACGATGCCTGGCCCCTGGATCACGACGCCAGGGCCCTGGATCACGACGCCAGGACCATTGAACTGGATGCCCTGCAGCACCAGGCCCGGCCCCTGGATCACGATGCCGGGGCCCTGGATCACGATGCCCGGGCCCTGGATCACGATGTCGGGTCCCTGCAGCACGGTGTCGTTGGCGACGATCGAGCGCATCGACACCGGATCGGAAGCGCCCTCCGGACTCTCAACGCACGCGGAACTCAATGCGAGCACAGAAGCGAGAACCAAAATATTACGCATGAACCCGAACCCCACTTCTATGAGTGACCGCAGCTACACGATCGGATCCAAGGAAAATATTGTCTATGCGAGATTTATTGTTTTTCTATGGGATATGCTGAGGCCATGTCGCACATACGCGTAGCCCGACCGCCGTGTCGCGCCAGCTCGCAGGAAACGGGACCCGTGCAGGTGTCCGGGCCTGAATTTCGGCGTAGAAGAATGCACCGCCGCGAAGCACGATCGCGCCGCCATGATGTGGGGACACTGTCAGTTCATATACGTTACCGTCGGTATCGCGGAGACCGAATGGACTGACGACGTGGGGGTACGAGCCCACGGGATCGGGACCGAACGCGCCCTCGACCTTTCCGTAGGTCAGGTCGAAGTTGGCGTCCTCCGGGCGCAAGATGTCGCCCGCAGCGAAAGAGCGGCCGTCTGCGCCGCGAGCGGCCCGCTCCCACTCGTATTCGCTGCAGTATCGCGCCCCCGGCATCCGCCCCGATCGATCGAGCCACGCCAGGTACGCGCGCGCGTCCGACCCGCTGATACCCGACAATGGCAGTCGCTCCCACGCCGCGCTCGCCCGCTGCTCGCGTCCCTCGTAGACCAGCGCAACCCCGGGGTCGACGGTGTACTGTCGCGTATTGATCGTCAGCGATAAGCCCCAGCCGCCCTCGGCGCGCGCCTCGAGCTGCGCCGGGCCGCCGAGCGCGGCCTTGAGGATCTCCGCGCGCTGCTCGGGTGTCTGGGCCTCGATGTACGCGATGTAATCGGCCCACGTGACTTCGTCGCGACCGATGAGATAGGGGCCGGTCTCGACCGCATGGATGGGCTCCGCGTTGAGCAGCCGACGGATCCCCTCGATATCCCGCGATCCATAGAGGAAGCGCCCCGCGGGCACATGGATGTATCCATCCGGCACGGCGCCGGCGGCGGGCAGCGCGACCGCGACGTCGAGAGATTCAGCGCGACCGAGCAGGATCGGGTAATCGACGCTCGTCCGCCCCGGGGCCACGAAACGCAGGCGATACGATCCCACCGGGAGCGTTTGTGGGGCCAGCGGAGTGACACCCAGCACATTCATGGCATCGGCGCGCAGGCGGCCGTCGTCCACGACATATCGCTCGAGCGTGACCTGGGCGCCGGGCGGATCGCTGGTCACCCGCAATTGCGCGGGGGCCGTCCAGCGCTCGAGGTGAGCCCCGGAATGATCGTGGAGCTTCATGCGATCGACCTGATCCTGCACCGTCAGGGCGTCGCGACCGGCGCGCTCGGCGAGCCGGGCTCGCTCGTGGAGCGTGTCGAGCAGATGCCCGCGCACATCACCGCGTCCGGCATCGAGGCTCAGCGCCGCCTCCAGCTGCTGGGCCGCGCGCGCCAGCCCGCGCTCGATCTCCGGGACCTGCGCGGCATGGCGGACCCACAACGCCTCGCCGCCGACGGCGTCACCGGCGTCGTAGGCGGCGAACGCAGGGCCGCGCAGGGCCTCTGCCGCGGCCGTCATCTCGGCGACCTCGGCGAGCTGGTCGCGCGCGGCGGCGACGTGGGCGTCGACCGTCTCGCGCAGGTCGAGCTGTCCCTTGAGCCAGACGCCCCCCGCCGCGAGCACCACCAGCACCGGCACCGCCGCGAGCGCCACGCGCCGAAGCAGCCGTGTGCGCACGATCGCGGCGTGGCAGGCCGCGATGAACTCGCGCTCCCCGGGCCGCAGCATCGCCGGCGGCAGCGTGCGCAGCTCTTTGAGCGGCGCCCCGACGACCAACCCGTCGCGCCCGCGTCCGAGCCGCTCCCACTCGGCGACCGCGAGCTCCAGGCGATGATGGATCGCCCGGGCCTCACGCTCCTCGTCGAGCCAGGCGCCGAGCGCCGCCCACCCGCCGATCAAGGCCTCGTGGGCGATCTCGTGGACGGCCTGGTCGCCGACCTCGCGGACCAGCACCAGGCGCGAGCGCACCAGCGCCTTGAGGGCCGCCTGCGCGGGCGCCGAGCCTGCTGTCAGCTCGTCCTCGGTGCGCACGGCCCTCGTATCGTCGGCGGTGACGAGGCGCATCAGCACGCGCCGCGCCGCGACCCGCTGCTCCGGGATCAGCTCGGCCAGCGCCGCGTCGGCGTGCCTGGCGAGCGCCCCGCTGACGCCGCCGATCTTTCGCAGGTCCTCGGCGTTGATGCTGCGCGTCGCCGGGTCGCGGATCTCCCACAGCTCGGCCAGCGCGAACTGCAACAGCGGCAGGCTGCCCTGCGAGCCTGCAGTGACCAGCTGGTCGACGAGCGTCTCGCTGGCGAAGCCGACGCCCTTGACGCGCGCTGGCCCGACGATCGCCTCGCGTGCGCCCTCCGGCGCGAGCGGCCGCAGGAAATAGATCGCCTGCGCCAGGTCGTCGCCGATCCCCGGGAGCTGGGCCACGCGCGTCAGGAAGTCGCCGCGCACGGTCGCCAGCACGCGCAGGCCCGGCATGCCCGAGGCCAGGCGGGCGAGCAGCGGCCCGACCACCGCGACCTCGTGCGGCGCGCCGAGCGTCGCCAGCTCCTCGAGCTGGTCGATCATCAGCAAGGCCCCGCGCCCGTCGCCGAGCTGTCGACGCAGCGTGCGAATGGCCCCCTCCCCGACGCTCGTCAGCGTCGCGCTGACCTGCTCCTCGCCCATGTCGAACAATCGGGCGAGCGTCGCTATCAACGTCTGCAACGGGTATCGCCCCGGGGTCATCGTCGCGCTGGTCCACGTGCGCTGCGGATCGAGGGCGCCCTCCTCGACCGCCGGCACCACCCCGGCCTTGCACAGCGAGGACTTGCCGACGCCCGAGTCGCCGGCGACGACGACCAGCGCGCCGGCCCGCAGCCGCTCGAGCACCGCCCGGATCTCGCCGCCGCGGCCGAAGAACAGCGCCCGGTGGCGCGACTCGAACGCCTCGAGCCCGCGATACGGGTTGCCCTCGGGGACCGCCAGCACACGGCCCACGGGGGTCATCGCCGCGAGCGCAGCCAATAGATCATCGGCCGAGGTATAGCGCTCGAAGGGGTCGCGTCGCAGGCAGCGGTCGACGATGCCGGCCAGCCGCGCGTCGCAGCGCGGGGCCCGGTCGAGCAGCGACGGCGGCTCGTCCTCCTGCACGCGCATCGCCAGGTCGACCAGCTCCTCGGCCTCGGTCGGCGGGCGGCCGCACGCGAGGATGTACATCAGCACCCCGAGCGCGTACACGTCGGACCGGCGGGTCGCCTCCTCGTTGCGCCACAGCTCCGGCGCCATGTAGTTCGGCGTCCCGAGCAGGGTGCCTTGCATCGTCAACGAGCTGGCGCTCTCGGTGAGCGGCCAGTGGTCCGACGAGGCCGCCGATGTTTGTAGCCACACCGGGCTGATCCGCGAGCTCGTGCTGCTCGTGCCACTGCTGCTGCGACTGCTGCGCGCCTCGACCGGCGACAGTGTGCGGTCGTTGGCGCGGTCGGCCGGGGGCAGCCGCACCGGGCCACCCTCGTACGCGGGGTCGAAGACCGGGTCGAGCAGCTTGGCGAGGCTGAAGTCGAGCAGCTTGACCTCACCGTTCGCGCTCAGCATCGCGTTGGCGAGCTTGATGTCGCGGTGCAGCACGCCCTGGCGGTGGGCAGCCGCCAGCCCGCGCGCGATGCCCACAGCGAGCTCTAGCACCTTGCGCCACCCGACCGGCACTGCCAGCTCGCTGAGGCTCTTGCCCGCGACATATTCGGTGATGAGATAAGGGTGCCCCTCGAGCTCGCCGACGCGGTGGATCGTGACGACGTTGGGGTGCTGCAAGCGGGCGACCGCGCGAGCCTCGACGAGGAAGCGCTCGCGGTCCTCGGCGTCGGGGGTCACGTGGGTGATGAACTTCACCGCGACCGGCCGGTCGAGCACCGTGTCGCGCGCGAGATAGACCCTGCCCATGCTGCCCTGCCCGAGCAGCCGCACGATCCGGTACTCGTCGAACTCCGCGGGCGGCGACCAGTCGCCGTCGGTCCCCGGCCGGGCGCCGCTGTGGTCGTGGGTGTCGCCGACCTCATCGATGCCCATCCCGGGCAGTGTGCCGTCGTGGCTCACGAAGAACGGCCCTCGATCATCGCGTCCAGCTTGGCACCTGCACAGGCGCGCCCGCAAGCACGGCCGACACGCGGCACGTCGTGCAAAAATGGCCGCCCGCGATCGCAACGCCCGGTGTATGCGGCGCACCACGACCGTCGTTTCGGGTGGCATCCTCTTTTTTCAGGTCCCCGCTCCGATGTCCACACGTCGCCTCGCCTCCATCGCCTTCCTCCTGTTGTCCGCCTGCGCCGGGTGGGACAGTTCCACACCCGCCTACGCCCAGCCGCCGGTCGCCAACCCGACGCCCTCGCATCACGCCCCGCTTGCCCCCGTGGTCGTCACATCACAGCCGTCCGTCGAGCCCGAGCCGCCTGAGCCCGAGGCCCCGCCGGTGATCGAGAAGGGCGACATGGTCGCGATCGCATCGGTGATGCTGCTCGATGACTGCCCCGAGCCGCCGGCCGCACCGAGCGCGGCGCCGGGGGCCGCGAGCCGGTCCGGGGAGACCGCGGAGAGCCGCTCGCCGCAAAAGGGACCCGTCCGCGACAATTCTTCCCGCTGTAGCCAGTCGACCGTGCAGATCGCCGTGCGCAGCGATCGTCCCGGCACGTTTCGCATCCACGCCATCCGCGTGCTCGATGCCACGAGCGAGCGCGTCGCCGGGACCACGACCCTGCGCCAGCCCTCGCGCTGGAACGACGCCGACGGCACCTACACGCCGCAATGGGACGAGCGCGTCGTCCCCGGCCCCGCGCTCCAGATCATCTACAAGCTCGGCCCGCTCGACCTCTCGAAGGCCAACAAGCGCGGCACTCCCACGGTCGACATCTTCCACGGCCCGTTCATGCTCGAGCTCGACGTCTCGATCGACGGCCGCCGCAGGAAGGTCCGCTCGTCGGAGTTCGGCCGCGAAGACGAGCACATGATGGTCACCTGAAGGCCACCGCCGGGCACTCCGGGGCCCTCCGGGGCACTCCCGGTCCCGGCGCTCCCGGACGATTTTTTCACCGGGACGGTTGCCATCGGGTAATCCCGCGGCCCAAAATCGCCCCGTGTCCGGCCGCCGCCTCGCCTCCCTGCTCGTCTCTCTGATCGTGCCACTGGCAGGCTGTGATCGGCCGACGCAGGAAGCGACGCAGGAGCAGCGTCCCGCGCCGCAGGTCGAGCCCCGTGAACCGGCCGAACCGGCAGCGCCCGCGGAGCCGACCCCACCGCCACCCGGGCCCGCGGGTCTCGTCGTCGAGGTCCCCGGTCCCGGGCCCGGCGAACCCCCGCCCGACTTCGGCAGCGTCAAACCTCCCTTGCCGGTGCCCGCCGCGGCCGAGCTGACCGTGCACGCGCTCGCCGGCTTCGAGGTCGTCGCCGTCTACGCCTCGCCGGACCTCACCTCCCCGCGCCTCGGCTACCTACGGATCGGCAGCAGAACGATGGTGACCCCCAAGGTCGACGACCGCGGCACCGGCTGTGAGGACGGCTTTCATGGGCTCCCGGCGGGCGGGTTTTCGTGCGCCGGCAAGGGCCTTATCATCGACCCCGACAAGCCGCCGTACATGTACATGCCACCGCCGCCGCCGAGGGT
>JAYUXQ010000760.1:0-3909 GCA_043752905.1 Nannocystis sp.
CGCGACACGCTGCGGATCACTCTGTCCGGGCCGCGGCTGATCACGGGCGAGGGCGACTCGGCGATCGTGCAGGCGTTCGCCAGCGAGGAGGCGGCCCGATCGCACCTCGAGATGGTGCTCGCCCGCCGACGCCGCTCCGGCTACACGATCGAGACCCAGGAGCTCGACGAGGAGCCCGCGCTGCCCGACCCGCTGGTCGGCGTCGTCGAGTACGACGCGACCCGCCGCAACATGCGGGTCACGTTCAAGGGCTCGGAGATCCCACCCGGCCGCTGCGATCAGATCGTCGCCCGCGCCGCCGAGGTAAAGCCGCTGTGCTTGCAGATCCTCTGCGACCACGCGAGCCCCGGCGCCTCGCTGTCGTCCGCGCTCGCCGGCGTGCGCCTGCCGTCGATCCGCAGCTTCATCTTCGATACGTACTTTCAGACGGTGACGCGCCAGGCCGAGAACTCGCCGGGCGACCTCGCCGCCGTGCTCGAGGCGATGCCCGCCCTCGAGGCCGCGTTCATCACCGGTGACGTGCTCCTGCGACCCCTCGTCCACGCGACCCTGCGCGCGTTGTTCCTGCTCGCCGACCCGATCACCCCGCGTAGCATCTCGGGCCTCGGCGGCAGCCACCTCCCGGCGCTGACGACCCTCGGCGTCATGCTGTGCAGCGACGGCGGCCCGGTAGCGGGCGAACCGATCGCGGGGGCGCTGCTCAAGCTCGGCGCGCCCAAGCTCGCACGCATCGAGGTCGACGGGGTCGAGGACATCAGCACCTTCCTCTCCGCCCTGACGACCAGGGCGCTCCCGGCCTCGTGGTCGACCCTGCGCGTCGACGGCGGCATCGCCGACGAGGACGCGCTGCTGTCCGTATTGACCGAGCGCAAGGCGAAGATGGCCAAGCTCTCCGTGCTCGCCCTGCCGCTCGCCGACGAGGTCTCACAAGACGCGGCCGAGCAGGGCGCGAAGCTGCTGCCGAGCCTCAAAGACTGCGACGACGTGCCGACCTCGCTGCTGCCCGACACGTATGAAAAGTGGTGAAGTGGTGAAGTGATGAAGTGATGAACAGGGGGGCCTTCGAACTGGTTCTCGAAGGTGGAACTTTCTTGTACGGGAGCGTCAGTCGCGGGCTCCGAGGAGTCGAGGACCTCCATGGCCGCGAGGTGCTGGCGACCCTGCAGGTCCTGACGGTCGGCTCTGCGAGGCCTCGCCACACCCTCCTGGGTGCAGTACTCGTCGAGATCCCGTCCGATCTCCAATCGACCTGCACCAGGGCGGGGTTGGGGAAATGCTGTCAACCCGGGTCAGGGCCGCGAGGGAGCGGCGCTGGCGGCAGCCGTGAGGGCAGCGAGCAGCATCTGCGCGAGCAGGCCGCGTAGCTGCTCGCGCGGCAGGTCCCGACGCTCGAGCCAGTCGAGGCTCGCGGCCTCGACAAGCCCGATCCACCCGCGAAGCGCCGCGCGCAGCAGGGCGGAGGGCTCGTTGCTGCTCAACTTGGACAGGATGCGCTCGGCGATGGTGCGGCGCGTGGCCTCCAGGACCTGCACGACCTCGGGGTCGCTGCCGATCCCGCCGCGGACCAGCGCGGTGTACGACCGGGCGTGGTGCTCGACGAAGTCGAGGTAGGCGTCGAGGCCGTGATGGAGGGACTCCGGCGAGACCTCGTCCGTCGCCTCGCCGGTCCGCTCGAGCAGCAGGGCAGCGGCGCCGCGCACGACCTCGACGTAGTAGTCGCGCTTGCTCGGGAAGTAGTGGTAGAGCAGGCCCTTCGAGATGCCGGCCGCGCGGGCGATGTCATCGATGCCGAGCTCGTCGTAGCTGTGGTCGGCGAACAGCTCGATGCCAAGCTCGAGCAGCTGACTGCGGCGCTCATCGACGCCCAGACGGGCGCGCCCTCGAGCGATGCGTTGCGGGGCGGCCACAGGCGGCCAAGATACACGATCTGGCTATTGACCTCCGTTCAATAGCGGGTAGTCTGGGCGGCAGGAGGTCCTGCGATGACGAGCACGAGCACGACGAGCACGAGCACGACGGCACCGAAGGAGCTGGGGGAGATCCGCCGGCGCGACATGGACTTCGAGTTCGCGGAGGACTTTCCGAGGTACTGGGCGGCCGGGGCGGCGGTGCCGACGCACATGACCAACGCGCTGCATCTGATCTTTCCGATGGGCGAGCGCTTCTTCGTGCGCAGCGTCCGGCGCTTCGAGGCGAGCATCACGGACCCGCTGCTGCGGGCCCAGATCAAGGGCTTCTACGCCCAGGAGGGCAGCCACGCGCGCGAGCACGAGCGCGTGTTCGCGTTGCTCGAGGGGCAGGGCTACGACATCCAGGGGTTCCTGTCGCTGTACCGCAAGCTCGCCTACGCGTTCATCGAGCGGGTGAGCCCGGCGAAGCTGCGGCTCGCGGCGACGGCGGCGCTCGAGCACTACACGGCGATCATGGCCGAGAATGCACTCCTGCACGGCCTGGTCGAACGGATCCACCCGGAGATGCGGGCGCTGCTGCTGTGGCACGCCTGCGAGGAGATCGAGCACAAGGCGGTCGCGTATGACGTACTGCAGGCGGTCGCGCCCGGGTATCCGCTGCGGGTCGCCGGTATGGTGATGGCGACCTCGACGCTGATCGGGTTCTGGTTCCTCGGCACGGCGATGCTGCTGCGCCAGGAGAAGGGCCTCGGCTGGCGTGAGATCGTTCGCCAGCTGCGGGCCTCGGGCAAGGAGAACCCGGTCGGCCGCAAGGTGTTCGTCCGCGGCCTGCGCGAGTACCTGCGCCGCGACTTCCACCCGTGGCAGACCGACAACCTCGGGATGGCGCGCGCATACCTCGAGCGCGTGACCAGAGCCGCCGCGGCCTGAGCTCGCGAGCGCGCGGACGACCGGCGCCGGACCGCCGCGCCGGGTGTTCTTGTTGCGACTTGTTGTATCGTGACCGGGACCATGGGCGGCTGGTTGCAGATCCGCAAGGAGCACTCCCTGGTGGCCAACAGCCACCTCACGGGTTCGCGGATGGTGATCGGCCGATCGCCGGACTGCGACGTCGTGCTGGCGAGCGACTCGGTGTCGCGCCAGCACGCCGAGCTGGTCGCCCACGGCGACGCGTGGTCGGTGCGTGACCTCGGCAGTCGCAACGGCACTGGCGTCAACGGCATCCGGATCCAGGGCGAGCGCGCGCTGCAACCGGGCGACGTCGTGCAGATCGACGTGTTCGAGATGCTGTACCGCGGCGAGCACTCGTCGCTCGCAATACCCGGCGTGCAGGCGGGTCCGCGGACCGGCGTGACGATGATGGACGCCGCCGCGTATGGCCCGGTACGCACGCTCCACGAGCTCGCGCCGCCGAAGATCGACGCGACCCATCTGTCAAAGCTGATCGACTTCAGCGGCGCGCTGCTCAGCGAGCCCGACGCGGCCCAGCGCCCGGCGATGCTCGCCACGCTGATGATCGGCAAGACCTTCAACGGCCAGACGGCGATGCTGCTGCGCGTCGCCCGAAACGACCTCAGCGGCGAGCCCGAGGTCCTGCACGGGCCGGTGATGCAGGGGCTCACCCGCGAGCCGCCGCACGTGTCACGCTCGGTGCTGCGAGCGGTGGGCGCCGGCGAGTCGGCGGTGCTCGCCTCGAGCAAGCCGACGGTCGGTAAGGACATGGTCCAGATGTCGATGGTGGTGAGTGGTCCCGTGATCTCGGCGGTGGCCTGCCCGCTGCGCACCGACGCGACCCACATGGATGTGCTCTACGTGATGTTCCCGGGGCAGTACGGCACCGCCGAGTGGCTCGCGCTGGTGTCGCTGGCGGCCTCACTGTACAGCCAGGCCGAGACGGCGTGGATCGCCCGCGAGGCGGCCCAGACCCAGGCGCTGCTGGAAGAGGAGCTGCGCCGCGCCAGCGAGATCCAGATGCGCCTGGTGCCGCGCGACTTCGCCC
>JAYUXQ010000761.1:0-3904 GCA_043752905.1 Nannocystis sp.
GTGGACTCGATACGGCAGCCCGGTCTCCTCGAGCGCCCACTGGGCCCGGAGGTCCTTCGTCTCGCCGCGCCCCTCGGGAAAGATGCGTCCGAAGCCATACAGCGTGATCATATCGTCCTCCGATCGGCGGCCCGTCCCAGCCTACGCGGTCAGCTTGCTGATATAAGCAAAGTCGACCTTACGCCGCTGCAACGAGGCGTCGATCGCCTCGACGACGAGCCGGTCCCCGACCATCAGGACGTGCCCGGAGCGCTTGCCGACCAGGCGCACGTGATTGTCCTCGAGCTCGTACAACTCGCCGCGCTCGCGCTCGAGCGCACCGAGGCGGATCATGCCGTCCACGAACGGACGGTCGAGCAGGATGTACATACCTGCGCTACCAAAACCCGTGATCGTCGCCTCGAAGCGGTCGCCGAGGCGGTCGCGCATGTAGGCCGCGGCGAACAGCGCCTTGCTGTCGCGCTCCGCGTCCGCGGTCGCCCGCTCGCGCGAGCTGCTGCGTGCCGCCTGGGCCTGGCTGACCTCGAGCGCCGGCATCCCCGGCACCGGCTCGGGCCCGGCCTGGCCGCCCGTGCGCGCCAGGTGAGCCTTGAGCACCCGATGCGCCACCAGGTCCGGGTAGCGACGGATCGGCGACGTGAAGTGCACGTAGGCCGGGCTCGCCAGCGCGAAGTGGCCGACGTTGTCGCAGCTGTACGCCGCCTGGGCCATCGCCCGCAGCATGAACATGTGTAGCGCCGTCCCGCGCGGCTGACTCTCCGCCAGGGCCAGGAACTTCTGGACCCCACGCGGCGTCGTCAGCTTCTCCGGGTCGACCTTCATGCCGAGCACCGCGGCCGCCTCGGCCAGCAACGTCAGCTTGTCGGTGTCGGGCAGGTCGTGCACGCGGAACACCATCGGCAGCCTGTGCTCGACGGCGATCTGTCCGTTGGCCTCGTTGGCCGCGAGCATCAGCTCCTCGATGAGGTTGTACGCGCGGGCCACCGACTCGCTCGCGCGCGACGGCACGATGTCGCGGATCCGGCTCGGGTCGTCCTCGTCGAGGAGGATCTTCGTCTCGGGCAGGTTGAGCTCGACCGCACCGCGACGCAGACGCATCGCCCGCAGGCGGTCGGCCGCGCGACGCAGCATCTTGATCCGCCCGACGATCTCCTCGTCGAGCTTGCCGGCGCCGTCGAGCTCCGCGGCGACCTGCTCGTAGCTCAGGCGCTTGCGGCTGTGGATCACCGCGGCGCGCAGCTTGACCTCGGTGGTCTCGCCGGCGGGGTCGAGGCGCATGCTGATCACCATCGCCAGGCGATCCTGGTCGGGCACCAGCGAGCACATGTGCGAGCTGAGCGCGTGCGGCAGCATCGGGATCGCGCGATCCGGCAGGTACGCCGAGAAGCAGCGCAGCGCCGCCTCGGCGTCGATCGCCGTGCCCTCGCGGACGTAATGCGACACGTCCGCGACAGCGATGTGGATCCGCATGTCGCCGAGCGAGCTGTCGCCGAGCGAGCTGTCGCCGAGCAGCTCGACGCACACCGCGTCGTCGAAGTCGCGGGCGTCGACCGGGTCGATCGTCATGAAGTCGAGGCCACGCAGGTCGTCGCGGCCGACCAGCTCCTCCGGCTGGACCGCCGTCGCCACGCCCTGCGCCTCTGCCAGCACCGCCTCGGGGAACTCCGGGTTGATCCCACGCTCGATCAGGATCTTGAGCTGCTCGGTGTTGAGGGTGTCCGGCGGCCCGAGCACGCGCTCGACGCGGACCAGCAGCGGGTCACGCGTGTCGCTCGGATAATGTTCGATCGCCGCGACCACCACCATGCCCTCCGGGACATCTTGCCCCGGGGTCGTCAGCTCGGCGCGCCACAGCACGCGCGGGTCGTCCGGCTCGAGCACCCACGTGCGTCCCATCAGCCGCGGCACGCCCGTCAGGCGGGTCCGGCCACGCCGCACCAGCTCGACGATCTCACCCTCGAAGCCCTTGTCGGAGGCCCATGAAAGGATCGTCACCTCGTCGCCGTCGAGCGCGACGCCGAGGCGTCCGCGCGGGATATACACGCTGTCACCACCATCGAGCGGCTCCGCGAAGGCGAAGCCCGCCGGGTTCACAGTCAACTTTGCAACGACCGGTCCATCGCCCGCGCTGCGCGTCTTGTTCTCTCTCTTACTCACGGCGCAAACCATGCCCACGGTCGCACCCGCGCGCAACCAGGCAAACGCACACAACGTGGGAAAACACGCGCTTACTTCAGCGCACGCAGGTGTCCGTCGTCGCAGCCGACGACCACCACGCCGCTGTCCGTGATCGCCACCGACGAGTCGACGTCACCCGGCATCTCGTGACTCCACAGCACGCGGCCCCTGGGCGACACCGCGTACAGGTGGTCGTCCTGACTGCCGACGAAGACCGTCCCACGCGCGTCGATCACCGGCGTCGCGGCGATGCGCCCGCCCGTCGGCAACACCCACTTCACATCGCCCGACGGTGCCAGCGCGTACAGGTTCCCGTCGAACGACCCGACATACAACGCGCCGCTCGTCGCCACCGCCGCCGCCGAACGGATGTCCTTCTGCGCGACGAAGCTCCAGCGCAGGCTGCCGTCGCTGCGCAGCGCGTACAGCCGTCCGTCGTCGGCCCCGATGTACAGGTCGCCGTCCTCGCCCATCGTCGGACTGCCGTCGACGTCGGCCCGCACGTTGTAGGTCCAGCGCAGTTGACCGTCCGCCGCCTTGAGCGAAACGACGAGCCCGTCCTGTGTGCCGACGTACAAATTCCCGTCCGCGCTCACCAGCGGCGCCGCGAACACGTGCCTGGCCTTCACCTCGGCGTCCGCAGGCGAAAGGTTGGGGTAGTGCCAGCGGACCTTGCCGTCGCGGCCGATGCGATACACGCCATCTGCCCCGAGGTACAGGTCACCGTCCGGGCCGATCGTCGGCCCACCGTCGGCGTCGCAGCGCGCCCCCTCGGGCCCGGGCACCCGCGGCGCGTCGCAGTTGCCGACCTTGAGCGTCCACACCACCTGCTTGTTGGCCAGGTCGATCGCATACAGCGTGTCGTCGTCGGCCCCGACATAGGCCCGCCCGTCGCCCGTCGTCGCGCTCGCCCACACCATCCCGCCGAGGTTCACGTCGAGCACCACCTGGCCCGCGCGCGCCCCCTCGACCGCGACGCCGACGAAGCGCCCCGCGTGCGTGCCGACCAGCGCGACCACCTCCCCGCCGATCTTCGCCAAGGTCGGCGACGCGAACACCACCGACCCGAGGTCGACGTCCCACACCACCACCGGCTGTCCCTCGGGCCCGCTCCCGCGAGACGGGTGCGCCAGCCCGGGTCCGCCGCGGGTCCAGCGGCTCTGCACCGACTGCATCGGCGGCGGCGCCGTCCCGATCGCGCCGGCCCCGGGTGGCCGCGGCGCCACACAGGCCCCCGACTCGCAGATCCTGTCCCCCTTGCACTCCTGGTCCGAGCGACAGCCTGACACCTCCTCCGGCGTCTCCGTCCCCGGACAGCCGGTGAGCGCGGCGATGGCGCCCATCAGAAGGATGGGAACGACGGGAACGATGGGAAGGATGGCAAGCACGGGAACGATGGAAAAAATGGAAAGCGACCGAGCGCCCGCCGTGTTCACCCGCAATTGTCGCCTCCGTGCCAGCGCGTCCATCCTGGCGGGCACGATATCACAGGGCCCGCGGGGGACCGCATACCGACCACGATCGCGCCGCGCCTGGACCGCCAGGCTCCGCCCGTAGATGTCCCCCGGGACATGTACTCGCATAACGACGAGCCTGTCCCCGGGGTCATGTGAGGACCGAAGCCCGCTCGCATGCCCGGCCCTTCACGCCACCAGGGACCGCGGGATCGCCCTCGCTCCCGGGCACGCTGGCAGCAGCCGGAGGCCCGAGCGCCGGGCTCGCAAGG
>JAYUXQ010000762.1:0-3898 GCA_043752905.1 Nannocystis sp.
CCTTTGCCGACAGCTACCGCGTTGAAGAGGAGCTGACTGGCGGCGGCATGAGCCGGCTATTCCTGGCCACCGACCTGGCCCTGAATAGAAAAACGGTCATCAAGATCCTGCCGCCTGAGCTCACCAGCGAGATGATGGCCACCCGCTTCAAGCGGGAATCCGAAGTCACCGCGCACCTGCAGCACCCGCATATCCTCCCGATCATCACTGCCGGGCTCAAGGCGGGCCTTCTCTACTATGTGATGCCCTTCATCTCGGGCGAGTCACTCCGCCAGAGACTCAAGAGAGAAGGGCAGCTCTCGATCGATGACGGGGCGAGAATTCTGGGCGAGGTCTCATCCGCGCTCGCATACGCCCACAGGCAGGGCGTGATTCACCGCGACATCAAGCCGGAGAACATCATCCTCGTGCAGAGCGAGGGCCGGCGCGACATGGTGAAGATCGTCGACTTCGGCGTCGCCGCGATCCTCGACGCGCGTCGCGACGGCGGCGGACCGATCGCCGGGACCCCGCAGTACATGCCCCCGGAGCAGATCTCCGGCGCCGAGTTCGACGCGCGCCTCGACATCTACGCCGTCGGCTGCGTCGCCTACGAGATGATGGTCCAGCACCCGCCGTTTACCATGGAGAACCTCGCGGACCTGTTGCTCGCCCAGATCAACACCGTGCCGCCGCGGCCGAGCGCGGTGCGCCCCGAGGCGGGCCCCAAGTCGCTCGAGGACGTCGTGATGCGCTGTCTGGAGAAGGACCCGACGAAGCGATACGACAACATGGCCGACCTCGAGGCCGCGCTGTGCGAGGCGCAGATCGCCGCGGGCGTCATCAGCGAGTGGGACGACCTCCCGCTCCCGGACGTCGAACCCGATCGGCGCGCCAACCTGCTCGCGCGCATGCCGAGCCTGCACGCCGAGCCGCCCCGCCGCCGCTGGGTCGGGCCGGTGGTCGCCGCGGTGGTCGCCGCGTCGCTGACCGGCGTCGCGCTGCTGATCCTCGGGTCGCCCGAGGTGCCGCCGGAGGTCGCCGAACAGATCGACACGCTCAGCGCCGAGGCCCGTGAGGCGGCCGCCATCGGCCACTACGTGCTCGCCCCCGAGAAGGAGGAGGCGGTCGCGATCAAAAAAGTCTACGCGCTCGAGGGCATCGAGGGCCCGGGCCAGAAGCTCGCCGACAAGACCGCCGGGGTCCTGCGCAAGGAGTTCAGCACGCAGCTGCTGACGGTCGCCGACAAGTTCTGGAACCAGGACGCGACGCGCCCGCTGGCTTACGACTATTACGACTGGGTCCTGTGGTTCGACCCCGACAACGCCCTCGCGCTCGAGCGCACCGTCCGCACCGCGAAGGAGCGCACGGATATGCTCGACCGAACGATCCACGACAAGCTGCGCGAGTCGGACCTCGCCGGCATGACGATCGCCAGCGCAGCGGTCGCAACCGGCGACAAGCGGAGCAAGTGGGCCAAGCAGCTGGCGATGAACCGTATGCCGCTCAGCAAGTCGATCGAGGCCCAGGAGGCGATGCGCGGCGCCGGCCTCGCGGCGCCCGAACCCGAGGCCGCGCCGAAGGTCGACGAGAGGCCCGCCACGCCGCCCGCGGACTCGGACCCCGACGCGATCATCGAGGTCCCCGACGACCCCGAGCCCACGCCGGCCGAGGCGGGCAAGAAGGCGGGCACCAGGGGCAAGAAGCGCGTCGACGGCGCGATCGAGCCGCTCGCGGGCGAGGTGAAGCGCGACCCGGTGAAGGCCAGCGATCTCGCGGGTCAGGGCAGCGCGGCGCTGACTGGGGGTCGACGCGCCGAGGCCGAGGGCCTGTTCAACCAGGCGATCAGCTTTGACCGTCGCTGCGGCGAGGCGCTGATCGGCCTGAGCGACATCTACTTCGACCGCGGCTCGTCGACCAAGGCCCAGAAGTACGCCGAGCAGGCGGTGGCCGTCGCCCCGAACAACAGCAGCTACCGCATCAAGCTCGGCGACGCCTACTTCAACGCGCTGCGCTATCGTGACGCGCTGACCCACTACGAAAAGGCCCAGCAGCTCGGCGACGCCAAGGCCAGCCCGCGCATCGCCCGGGTCAAGTCGAAGCTCGGCGAGTAGTCGGGGGACGACCCGGGCGCGTAGTCGGGGTGAGGTCCTGCCGCCGGGCCTGGGCTCTGGACCGGGCCCGGGGCCCGTGGTAGGCAGCAGACATGCGGATCCGGGAGCGACTGGCGCACAAGCGGCCAGTCTTTAGCTTCGAGTTCTTCCCGCCGAAGACCGAAAAGGGTGAGGAGGTGCTGTGGCGATCGCTGGAGCAGCTCGCGCCGCTCGGCCCGGACTTCGTGTCGGTCACCTACGGCGCCGGCGGCAGCACCCGCGCCCGCACGATCGAGCTGGTCGGCAAGATCAAGCAGCGACTCGGCGTCGAGCCGATGGCCCACCTCACCTGCGTCGGCGCCACGAAGGACGAGCTCGCCCGCGTGCTCGACCAGCTCGCCGAGCACGACGTGTTCAACATCCTCGCGCTGCGCGGCGATCCTCCGCAGGGCCAGGAGCGCTTCGAGGTCGCGGCCGGCGGCCTGCGCCACGCGAGCGAGCTGGTGGCCTTCATCCGCGAGCGCGGGCCGTTCTGCGTCGGCGCGGCCTGCTACCCGGAGGTGCACCCGGAGGCGGCCAGCGCCGAGGCCGACCTGCGCAACCTCCGGGCCAAGGTCGACGCCGGCGCCGACTTCCTGATCTCGCAGCTGTTCTTCGACAACGCCAGCTTCCACGCCTTCGAGCGCCGCGCGACGGAGGCGGGCATCACGATCCCTATCATCCCGGGCATCATGCCCGTGACCAACTTCGAGCAGATCCGGCGATTCACGCAGATGTGCGGCGCGTCGCTGCCAGCGCCGCTGCAGCGGCGGCTCGAGAGCGTCGCCGACGACCCGCAGGAGGTGTTCTGGGCGGGGGTCTCGTACGCCGCGCACCAGTGCCGGGTGCTGCTCCAGCCGCCGTCCGCGGACCCGTTCACGCACCCCCGTCCGGGCGTCCCCGGCATCCATTTTTACACGCTCAACCGCTCCCCGGCGACCCGCGCGATCTTCGAGATCCTCCAGCTCTCGCGCGCCTGTTACGGTTGAACCGATGCTCGCGCTGTTGCTGACGTTGATGCAGGCGGCGCCTGTCCCGAAGGACAGCACGGACCTCGGTGTCTATGTGCGTGACACGCCGCGCTGTGCAGCGACCGCGACCCACTGCTTCGGGATCCACCTGCACATGGTCGTGACGCCCGAAGGCCCCGCGCAGGACGTCGCCTGGGTCACCGCGCAGGTCGAGCAGGCGCACCGCCACTTCGCGCGCATCGACACCAGCTTCGAGGTCGTCGCCGCCGACGCCGTGCCCGCGAGCGACCTGGAGATCGACAGCCGCGAGGAGCGCGACGCCCTCGGCCATGACCGCTTCACCCGCGGCGTCGTCCACGTGTTCGTCGTCGGTCGCCTCGCCGACGTCGACATCGCCGGCAACGAGATCCGCGGCGTGCACTGGCGCGAGCGGGCCGACCGCACCCACCGCTGGGTCATCCTCTCGAAGATCGCGGGGTCGCTGGTGCTCTCGCACGAGCTCGGCCACTTCTTCGGCCTGCCGCACTCGACCTACGATATCAGCCTCATGAACAAGACCGTCCGGCTCACGCCCCTGGTCTCCGACCTGACCTTCGCCGAGCCAGAGGTCGTCATCATGCGCAAGCATCGCGACCGCATGCTGCGCTCGAAGCTGCTGCTGGGGCGCAAGCCGGCGCCGTGAGCCGGAATTCGGTGGGCCCGGGTCGCGGCGAGACCCGACATTGCACCGAGTTATTGTCGAGTCGTGTATATTTTGTAATCCCTATTACGTAATCGTTCTCTGTCGGGCCGGAGGAGACGCGTACTACGGCTACA
>JAYUXQ010000763.1:0-9536 GCA_043752905.1 Nannocystis sp.
TCGACCTCGCCCCGGTCACGGACTACATCCCGCTGCGTGTCATCGGCCGCCTGTTCGATGTTCCATCCCACCTCGAGGAGAGCTTCCTCGAGTTCGCACGCGCACGCGTGCAGTTGATCAGCCCGTCGTTACCGGCGCCGCTGCGCGACCAGCTGCTGCGCGCGGTCGCCAGGGGTTACGTCCCGCACTTCCTGTTCCGCCTGATCAGCAAGCTCCCCGTGCGCGTGAAGCCTCAGCCTGAGCGGTGTGTGAACCTGGCCTCGAGGACAGCCACCACCACGAAGGCCAGCGCCGCCGCGACCACCGAGCATAAAAACGGCGCCGGGATCTCGATGAAGTGGCGCCCGCCGAGCCACACCACCAGGCCGGCGCTGAGCGCCGCGATGGCGCTCCGCGGACCGCCGAGCTTCGTGCACATCGCCATCACGAACACGACGAACAGCCCGCCGGTGCCGAACGCCGAGGCGTCCTCGACGAGGTCATGCACGCGCTCGGCGCTGCGGGCGAGCAGGTAGGCGATCACCCCGAACGCGAGCACACATAGCCGCGACACCCGGAGCTTGCCTGCGTCGGTGATGCCGGGCCGCAGCGGCACAATTAAATTGTGCGCCGTCAGCGAGGCGGCCGCCAGCAACGCGCTGTCGACCGTCGACAGGATCGCCGAGATGAGCGCGCCGATGAAGGCGATGTAGCCGAGAGTCCCGAGGTGCAGGCGTGCCACCTCGCCGACGATCTGCTCCGGGTGGGCGATGTTCGGGACCAGCGTGACGCCGACCAGGCCGATGAACACGGGGATCAGGCCGACCGCGAGGTACACCAGCGCCCCGGCGATCGTCGCGCGGCGGGCCACCTTTGCCGACCGGCACGCGAGCACCCGCGCGACCAGCTCCTGCGCGACCAGCGAGCCACACACGGGGATCGCCCAGCTGTCGATCATCGCCAGTGCACCAATTTCAGATGACCCAAAGGACAGCCTCGCCGGATCGATCGCCGCGATCGCTGGACCAATGCCGCCGAGGTGGCTGACCACGGTCACCAGGAGCACCACGAGCCCGACGATCAGCGCGAGCCCCTGTACGAGGTCGGTGATCGCGTCGGCGAGCAGGCCGCCCGACACCGTGTAAAACAGCACGATCGTCGCCGCGACTGCGATCGCCACGTCCGCGTCCACGCCGGCGGTCGCCGCGAGCACCTGACCAAACGCCCGGATCTGCGCCGCCGCCCACATCACCGAGGTCGGGGCCACCAACAGCACCGCGAAGCGCTCCGCCCCGACCCCGAAGCGCGCACGCACGACGTCGGCGACCGTCACGTAGCCCTTGTGCCACAGGGCCGCGGCGAACACCGTGCCCATCAGCAGCAGGCACAGCGCGTAGCCAAAGGGCTCCGAGGCCCCGCCTGCGAGGCCGTGCTCGAACACCTGGCCGGCCGCACCGACGCAGGTCTCGGCGCCGAACCACGTGGCGAAGATCGTAAAGGTAGCGAGGCCGTAGCCGAGGCTGCGACCGGCGAGCAGGTAGTCCGTCTCGGTGCTGACTCGCCGCGCGACCCACAGCCCGAGCGCGAGCTGTGAGAGCACATAGAGCGCGACGCCGAGGACGACCGGGTTCACGACCCTCGCGGATCAGTCGAGGAAGAAGTCGGGGATGAGCGTCGCGCCCGGGGTCACCGAGTAGCGCTCGAAGTCGGTGGTCCCGGCCTCGCGCAGCAGGTCCTCGTCGAGGAAAAAGTTGCCGGTGCAGCTCCGGCTGTCGCGCGTGAGGATCAGGTGGGCGGCGTCGGCCATGATGTCGACGGTGCGGCAGCCGGCTATCATCGCCGGGCCGCCGATCATGTTGATCGCCGCGGTGGCGATCGCGGTGCGGGGCCACAGTGCATTGACGGCGATGCCCTCGTCCTCGAACTCGGCCGACATCCCGAGCACGCACATGCTCATGCCGTACTTCGCCATCGTGTAGGCGACGTGGTTCTTGAACCAGTGCGCCTTCATGTTGAGCGGCGGCGACAGGTTGAGGATGTGCGGGTTCTTGGCCTGCTTGAGGTGGGGGATGCACGCCTGCGAGCACAGGTAGGTGCCGCGGGTGTTGATGTGGTGCATCAGGTCGTAGCGCTTCATCGGCGTCTCGAGCGTCCCGGTGAGGCTGATCGCGCTGGCATTGTTGATGAGGATGTCGATGCCGCCGAAGGTCTCGACGGTCTTCGCCACCGCCGCGAGCACCTGGGCCTCCTCGCGGATGTCGACCATCAGCGGCAGCGCCTTGCCGCCGGCGGCCTCGATCTCCTGCGCGGCCGAGTAGATCGTGCCGGGCAGCTTGGGGTGAGGCTCGGTGGTCTTGGCGGCGACGACGACATTGGCGCCGTCACGCGCGGCGCGAAGCCCGATTGCGAGGCCGATGCCGCGGCTCGCTCCGCTGATGAAGATGGTCTTGCCGTGGAGACTCGAGTTGCTGGTGGTCATTTAGTTCTCGGGGTTCTCGTGCTGCTGAGCGGGTGCGGGAGCGGCTGCGGGCCGCTTGTAGCTGATCGCCATGATCGTGAAGACGGTGCGGCCGCGGGGGCGCTCGACGACCACGTCGTCGCCCTCCTCCTTGCCGAGCAACGCGTTGCCGACCGGCGACGCGACGCTGATCTTGCCGAGGGATACGTCGAACTCGTCGGCGCCGACGAGCTGATAATGCACCGTCGCGCTGTCCTCGTCCTCGAGCGTGACCCACGCGCCGAAGGTCACCTTGTCGGGCTCCTTCGCCGGCGGATGAAACACCTTGAGGTGGTCGAGGCGCTTGGCCAGGAACTCGAGGCGCCTGTCGATCTCGCGCAGGCGTCGCTTGCCGTAGATGTACTCGGCGTTCTCCGACCTGTCCCCGAGGGCAGCCGCGGCGCCGACCTCGGCGGTCACCCGCGGACGCTCGACCTTCCACAGATGGTCGAGCTCGGCGCGCAGACGTCTGAGACCCTCGGCCGTAATAAAGAACTTCGGGGTCTCCTCCGCCATTGCGGCGAACATACCAGGTGCTCACTCCGGCGGGAGCGCCCGTACAGCCTCGGGGCCGACCGGCACGGCCTCCTCGGCCTCCACCAGGGCCTGCGCGACGACCAGCTCCGCCTGCCGCTGCATGCCTGCGGCGCGGCCTCCAGCGAGGAACACGCCGGCCCCACCTGCGACCAGCAGGCCCACGCCGAGCCACATCAGCAGCGACGACAGGAGGAAGCCGAGCGCGGTGACCCCGAGGGCGACGGTGGTGAACATGACCGCGGCGAGCGCGAGGCTCGAGCCGGTCCGTTCAGTGCGCACCGCCACCAGGGCGCCGCCCTGGCCGTCGGGGTCGGCGTGGATGCGGTAGAGCATGTTGGTGCGATCATCGAGGATGTCGATGTCGCCGTTGCCTTGCCGATGTCCACGATGACCGACCTGGCGGGCGACCGCGGTGCGTACGCCCTCGATCGCGCGCTCGGGCGGGAGGGCGAGCCGCGTCTGCGCCGAGTAGCCGGCGACGGCGGTACCTGCGGACTTGGCGAGGGCGTTTCCTGAACCGCCGCCGGACCTCTGGACCAGCGCCTGACGCAGCTCCTCCGGGGAGATGCCGGCCTCGGCCGCGGCCTCGCGTAGCTCCTGATCCGTGAGTTTGGCCCGCTCGTCCATCGCGGGGAGACAGTAGCGTAGTCGCCGCGCCGCGTGGAGGCCGGGGCTCATGTTAACCTCGCGAAATGACCGATCTTGCCTTCATGGCGGCCGTGCAGGAGCGTCGACTCGCGGACCTGGTCGCGCGCGGGGTCCACATCATCGACCCACGCCAGACCTACGTCGACGCCGGGGTCCTCCCCGAGCGGATCCACGCGGGAGTCGTGCTGCACCCGGGCACGCGCCTGATCGGGCAGCGGACCTTCCTCGGGCCCGAGGCCGAGCTCGGCCGTGAGGGTCCGGTCACCGCGATCGACTGCGTGCTCGGCGAGGCCGCGCGCATCGACGGCGGCTACGCCCGCGACGCCGTGCTGCTGCGCGGCGCCTCGGCCGGGTCGGCCGCGCACCTGCGCGAGGGCACCTTGCTCGAGGAGGAGGCGAACACCGCCCACGCGGTCGGCCTCAAGCACACGATCTTGATGTCGTTCGTGACGATCGGCTCGCTCGTCAATTTCTGCGACCTGCTGATGGCCGGCGGCAGCTCGCGCAAGGATCACTCGGAGGTCGGCAGCGGCTACATCCACTTCAACTTCACGCCGTGGGGCGAGCGCGGCGACAAGGCCACGCCCTCGCTGATCGGCGATGTGCCTCGCGGCGCGCTGCTGCGGGCGCGACGGATCTTCCTCGGCGGCAGCGGCGGGATGGTCGGTCCGCGCGTGGTCGGCTTCGGGGCGGTCGCCGGCGCGGGCCAGGTGCTGCGCAAGGATCTCCCCGAGGACAGGATGGTCATCCAGATGCCCCGCGCGCTCGAGCGCCCGTTCCCCCACGACGCGATCGACCCCCCCGAGCCGCGCGCCGCCCACAACGCCCGCTTCATCGCCGAGCTGACCGCCCTGCGCGCCTGGTACTCGGAGATCCGCCTGCGCCGGACCCCGGAGACAGGTCCCTTCGAACATGTCCGAACGGTCACCCAGGAGGCGATCGCCTCCATCGACCTCGCGATCGCCGAGCGGCAGAACCGGTTCAGCGCATTTTTACGCGAGCGCGGCGTCGACGCGCCGGCATTGCGGCCCAGCCGCACCCACCCGTGCCCGCTGGTCCTCAGCCCCGACCGGGACGCCTATACGGACCACGTGGCCTGGGTGAAGGACCTCGCCGACGCCGATGTCGCGGCGCTCGGCTCGTGGCTCGCCGACATCGTCCGCGACGTGGCCAATAGCTAGCGCGGTGCTTTAGTTCGCGGGTGCCGTTCACCGCGTGGTTCCTGGCGCTCGGTGCGTTGTTCATCGTGATGGCGCTCGCGGGCTCCGCCGTGAAGCGGCTGCCGTTTAGTCCGGCGATGTTGTACCTCGGCGCCGGCATCTTGCTCGGCCCGCGTGTCGCCGGGCTCATCGACCTCGACCCGGTCGCCGACGCCACGCTGATCGAGCGACTCAGCGAGATCGCCGTCATCGTCTCGCTGTTCACCACCGGCCTGAAACTTCGCGTGCCGCTGCGCCACAAGCTCTGGCGCGCGCCGCTTCGCCTCGCCTTCCTCGCTATGCTCCTGACCGTCGCGGGCGTCACCGCCGTCGGTGTCACGCTGCTCGGGCTCTCGCTCGGCGCCGCCGTCCTGCTCGGTGCCGTGCTCGCGCCGACCGACCCCGTGCTCGCGTCGGACGTCCAGGTCGAGGACGAACGCGACGTCGAGACCGTGCGCTTCGGCCTCACTGGCGAGGCCGGCCTCAATGACGGGGCAGCCTTCCCGTTCGTGATGCTCGGGCTCGGGCTACTGGGGCTCCACGAGCTCGGCGCATGGGGCTGGCGCTGGCTCGCCGTCGATGTCGCCTGGGGGGTCGTCGCCGGACTCGGCCTCGGCGCAGCCTCGGGCGCCGCGATCGCGCGGCTCGTGTTGTACCTGCGTCGCCACCACAACGAGGCGCTCGGCCTCGACGAGTTCCTCGCGCTCGGCCTCATCGCCCTCGCGTACGGCCTGTCGCTGCTGGTCGGCGCCTACGGCTTCCTCGCCGTGTTCGCCGCTGGCGTCGCCCTCGGGCGGACCGAACGCCAGGACCCCGAGGCGACACCGCCGCCCGCCTCGGTCGACGCCGCCGCCCGCACCTCCGATCCGCAGCCGGGCGGCTCGCAGGACGACTCCGCGACCATGGCCCAGGGCGTGCTCACCTTCAACGAGCAGTTCGAGCGCCTCGCCGAGGTCGCGCTGGTGCTGTGCGTCGGCGCGATGGTCACCGAGGTGTCGTGGCCGACCCACGCCGCGTGGTTCCTGGTGGCGCTGCTGCTGGTGGTCCGCCCGCTCGCGGTCTACCTCGGCTTGCTCGGCGCCGGTCTGTCCGGCGTCCAGCTCACCTTCATGAGCTGGTTCGGCGTACGCGGCGTCGGCTCGCTCTACTACCTCAGTTACGCCATCGTCTTCGGCGTCTTCGAGGGCCACGCGCGGCCCCTCGCCGACCTGACGCTGATCGTCATCACCGCCTCGATCGTCCTGCACGGGGTCTCGGTGACGCCGCTGATGCGACTGTACCGACGGACCCCGGAGGGCAGCAACTCCACCTCCGAACCGGCGAGCCTCGCAACACCGCGAGGCTCGACGTCAGCAGCGAGAGCGCCCGACGCCCGACCATCGCAGTCCAGCCGGTATGCGGCAACGGCATCGTCGCGGAGTTCTGCCTGCCGCCCGAGGAGTGCGACGACGCCAACCTGATCCCCGGGGATGATCTGACCTGTCCCGAAGGACAGTGTTCTGCAAACCCCTGCGTGCCCGAACCGGCGTGCCGCGCAAAGCCCGGCACGCCTCCGAGCCTCAGCGCGCCGCGAGGCTCGGCTCCAGCAGCGACAGCGCCCGACGCGTGCCCATCGCGGTGACCAGCGTCGTCAGCTTGGGCCCCTTGTCGCGGTCGATCAGCAGGTCGTACACGACCGGCAAAAACGTCTTGTTGTCGAGCGAGGTGCCGGCGGTCAGCGTCTTCATGGTCGGCACGAGGCCATCCTCGTCGATCTCGGGGTTTTGCCGGATGACCTCGACGAGCCGCCCGAGGCAGGTGACCTCGTCGGGCGCGAGCACGCGGGTCCTGGCCTCGCGGCGGATCGTGTAGCGGAACTCGTCGGGCGCGTAGCTCCCCAGCCAGTTGCGCACGCACACGGCCCGCCGCCGGCATGCGACGCGCCCGACCTCTGTCGTGATCTGCCCGCTCTGCTCGTAGTGCGCGACGGTGCGGTCGAGGTCGCCGTCGTGGATCTGCAAGATCATGCTCAGGTGGCGAAAGCCGGGCACGAAGGGCATCGACGCGCCCGCGACGATGCGATGGTGATCGACGCTGGCGAGCTGGAGCGTGCGCTGCGCGGCGAGCTTCTTTTGCTCGTCCTTCGCCTCGTCGAGCCCATACGCGAGCCGGCCCAGGCGGTCGTAGGACTCGTAGAGGGCGATGACGTCGATGTCGAAGCTGATCTGGAACTCGGTGTTGGGCCGATACGACACGAAGATCCAGCGCAGGACCTCCGGCTCGTAGATCTCGAGGCAGTCCGCGACGGTGACGACCTCGCCGCTCGAGCTCGAGATCTTGCCGGCGCGGCCCTTGATCCGCACGAAGTCGTAGCCGACGTACTCCGGCGCGCGCCAGCCGTAGACCTCGCGCACGATGTCCTTGGCGGTGTCGTAGCTGCCGCCCGCGGTGCTGTGGTCCTTGCCGCCGGGCTCGAAGCACACGCCCTCGTGGGCCCAGCGCATCGGCCAGTCGATGCGCCACGGCAGCTTGAGGTTGCCGCCCTCGCGCAGGTCGACGTCACGTTCATGCTGACACTTGTCGCAGGTGTAGTGGACCGTCCACTCGCCGGTGACGCGAAAGCGCAGCTTGTCGCGCCCGCACTCGTCGCAAAAGCCGGACAGCGGCAGCCATTCCTCCTCGACGCGCGAGTGGGCGGTGGTCTGCTCGCGCATCCTGTTGAGGATGCCCCGGATCTCGCCCGCGCTCGCGAGCGCCTTGCGGATGCCCTCGGCGTACGCCCCGGCCCGGTAGCGCTTCGACTGGCGGATGAACTCGGGCGCGATGCCCAGCGGCACCAGGCTGCTCTCGAAGGCGGCGATGTGGTGCGACGCGTAGCTGTCGTGCAGGTCGTACGGGTCCGGCACGTCGACGATGCTGCGCCCGAGGTGGGTCGCCAGCAGCTCCGCCTTCGGCATGCCCTTCGGGACCTTGCGGAACACGTCGAAGTCGTCCCACGAATAAATGAAGCGGACCTGCGCGCCGCGGTCACGCAGGGCGCGGGCCACCAGGTCGACGGTCATGACCTCGCGGAAGTTGCCGACGTGGACGACCCCGGAGGGCGTGATGCCAGCGGCGACGGTGATGACCTTCGCGTCAGGGTGCGCGGTGAGGGTCTTGGCGGCGGCCTGGTCGGCCCAGTGATTCAGATAGGGGTCGTGCGACTCCATGGCGTGCATGGTTGTCGCGCAAACAGGCCCGCGGGCACAAGGCCCCCGGACCTGAAGAGTTGCCGAAGAGTGGCAGGAGTCCAGTCAGCGACCGACCTCTAGCCGGCGGCCTTCTTACAATTCGCGGCGTCCATGATCGCGTTGACCCGCTCGATGAGCGGCTGGCCGGCGTTCTTGGTCTTGTAGATCTTGGCGGCCTCCGCGATCTGCGTGCAGGCCTCCTTGAAGTTCTTCTTATAATTGGCGACCGAGGCGATGCCCTCGTATGCGCGGGCGGCGATCAGCTCGTTGCCGGGCTGCGCCGCCGCGAGGCGCTGCGCCTTGACGAAGGTGGAGGCGGCCGAGTCGAGCTCCTCCGGGTGGGCGATCTGCTCCTTCTCCTCGCCGCCGAAGGCCAGGTTGACCTTGGCCTCGCCGTACAGCACCAGCGCGAGGCCGGCGTTCGGGCCGTCGGCCTGCAACTTGTACGCGGCCTCGAAGCTGGTCGCCGCGTTGGCCATGTCGTCCATCCCGAGCTGGTAGCTCCCGATCGCCAGGTTGCCGAGGATCTGGACCTCCTTGTCGCCGGTCTGCTCGCCCATCGCCACGGCATACTCGGCGGGCTCCTTGGCGTTCTCGGCCACCGGCTCGGCGACCGCGAGCGCGAGCCATCCGGCGCTCAGGCCCGAGGCGCGCAGCTGCTGGCGCGTCTTGAGGTCGGCGGTCAGCGGCTCGAGCATCTCCCTGGCCTTGTCGAAATTCCCGAGCATGTACTGCTCACGCGCCTGGGCGATCGCCGGCGGATCGGGCTCCTGTGGGACGCCGGTCGGGTTGCCACCCGCGGTCGGCGTGCCCCCCGTGTCGCCGGTCTTCGTGTCGCCGGGCGGAGTGGTGGCGGGGTCCTTCTTGCAGGCGCCGAGCAGCGCGAAGGCGGTGAGGCAGAGCAGGGTGCGCTTCATGAGGTCGTGGTTCCTGACGGTTGCGATGGATCAACAGAGGGATCGTCGGCGAGGGCGAGCGGGGTGCCGGGATCGGCTCGCTCGGGCGGGGCGGTGTCGCGCCTGGACACGCGGACGTGAAGGTTCCCGTCTGCGCCGAGTGTGCCGTAAACCAGGCGCGAGGGATCGGGATCTTCGCCGAAGCGCTCGAGTTTGAACCGCGCCACGACCTCGACCTCGTCGCCCAGGAGCAGCGAGCAAGATGCCCGGTGCGGCCCGAGCTTGTCCTCCGGGGCCACCACGTCGGCGAGCGCGAGGTTCTCGATCGTCGCGCGTCCGCTGGCGTCCGCGATGATGACGTACTCGACCGCGATCGCGGCGTCTCGCGGGGCGCCGCTGCGGTTTTGCCACACGCACGAGCGGCCCGGCGCGCCGCCGAGGGTCGCGTCCGCGGACGACAGCACCCCGCGGATCAGGACCGGCTCGGCGCTGGCCTCGGCGATCGGCGTGGCCAGGCCGCGCTGCAGCATGCGGCCGACCATCGCCGTGAATTGCGGGTCCTTGCGGACCT
>JAYUXQ010000764.1:0-3892 GCA_043752905.1 Nannocystis sp.
AAGTCGGTGCCCTTGATCAGGTTGTTGAGGTTGGTCACGTAGGCCTGGTGATGTTTGCCGTAGTGATACTCAAACGTTTCCTGGGACATGTGCGGCGCAAGCGCGTCCATGGCAAAAGGCAGTGCGGGCAAAGTGTGTTCCATCATTCTCTCCTCAATTGAACAAACGGCAAGCGATAGTGTGCCGAACAAGCATGACAGTCTGGCTGGCGCGCTGAAACATCAAGCAAATCAAGATACGCAGTTGAGCGCACTTGAGAATGCGCGCAAGCAGACGACCACGGTGGTTTTGAGCGTGTCAGACAGCGTTGTCTGACGGAAGTTGCGATGTGCTGGATCCCTGCACTCACAACGAAAACTGGTCGGGACGAGAGGATTTGAACCTCCGACCACTTGACCCCCAGTCAAGTGCGCTACCAGGCTGCGCTACGCCCCGAAACGAGCCGCCGATATACCCGCTTGCCCCGGCCGCCGCAAGCCCAAACGTCGGCGGCCTACAACGTCTCGCGGGGCGGGCGGCCGAGCAGCGGCTGGGCCGAGCCGGCGGCTGCGGCCTGGTCGACCATGGCCCGCGCGCCACCCATCGCCTGGATGTATGCGGCCGGGTCGGCGGCGAGGCTGCCCTGCTGCTCCTCGGCGGCGGCGACCCAGGCGATCAGCTCGTCGAGCTCGGTGCGCACGGTGGCGAGCGACTGCGCGGCGAGGTAGCTGCTGGCGGGCGCCGCCATCTCGACCTCGTCCCCGCCGAGCCGCAGTTGCTGGCGGGCGCCCGCGATCGTGAACTTCTTGGCGTAGAGGAGATGTTTGATCTTTAGCAGGGTCTCGACGTCGCGGCGCCGATACACCCGCTGCTGGGCCCGCGACTTCTGCGGCTTGATGACCTTGAACTCGGTCTCCCAGTAGCGCAGCACGTACGCCGGCACGCCGACGATCTGCGCGACCTCGCCGATCTTGAAGTACAGCTTCTCCGATCCGAGATCGACGCCCGGCTCGGCCGCGGCGCTGCGCTTGCGAGCCTTCTTGGCCGCGGTCCGGGCGCGAGGGGCCGCGGGCTCGGCCGCGGGCGCGTCCTCGGGGGGCGCGTACGCCGGGCCGATCTCGGCGATGAACAGCTCGTCCTCTTCGCTGGGTTGGTTCATCGGCTACGCGCTCGCGCTACTCGTCGTTGAGCGCCGTCTTGAGGACATTGCTCGGCTTGAAGGTGAGCACGCGGCGCGCCTCGATGACGATCTCCTCGCCGGTCTGCGGGTTGCGACCGGGGCGCGGCTGCTTGGTGCGCACGACGAAGTTGCCAAAGCCGGAGATCTTGATCTTCTCGCCCTCGGCGAGGGTGTTCTTCATCAGCTCGAACACCGCCTCGACGACGTCGGCGGCCTCCTTCTTGGAGAACCCGCCGACCTCCTCGCAGACCTTGTCTATGATGTCGGCCTTGGTCATCGCAGCCGCGATCTTTCCCTTAGATCGCCATGGGATGCAAGGGATGCCGGCACCTTAGCGGGGGCGCACGCTCGGGGCGAGGCCCCGCAGGCGGGCGCACGCCTGCTCGACGATCGCGGCGTGCAGCGCCTGGACCTCCGCGTCGGTGACCGAGCGGGCCCCGGCCGCGTAGTGCAGGCGCAGCAGCAGCGCGCGGTGAGCGTCCGGGACGCCCGCGCCGCGGTAGTCCTCGAGGACCTCGACCCCGCCCTCCCCGGCCCCGCTCTCCTGGAGGCGCGCCGGATCCTCGACCTCGCTCGCCTCGGAATGACTGCGCGCGCGCGCGGCGTCTCGTAGCGCCGCGACGACCTCGGCCGCCGGCAAGGCGACCGGGATCTCGAGCGAGAGGTCGCGGCTCGTCGCGGGGAAGCGCGGGATCTCGCGCGCCACCGCGACCGCGGGGTCGAACAGCGCCTCGAGGTCGAGCTCGCCGTAGACCACGCGCGCGCCGTCGGGCAACCCCCATGCGGCGATCAACTCCGGGTGCAACTCGCCGACGAAGCCGACCGCGATATCCAGCCCAGCCAGCCTGTCGGGCTCGTGTGCGCCGGGGATCGCCAGCTGCACCTGCACGCCCGGGTGCAGGTAGCCGCGAGCACCTGTCCCCTGGGACAGGTGCAGGCGATGCCCGAGACGCGCGAGCACGTGGGCGACCGCGCCGGTGACGGCCCGCGGATCGGCGTGGCCCCTGGTGCCGGCGTACAGCAGCACGCCGGCGTGCGTGCGCTCGACCGGCAGCTGCACGTCGACCGCCCGCGTACCCGCAGGGAAGTGGTTGGGGTCGAGATGTCCTTCGGGCCAGGCGTAGACGCGCCCGATCTCGAACAGCCGCACCGGACGCCCGTGACGGGCGACGTTGTGGGCCAGCGCGTCGAGCAGGCCCGGCAGCAAATGCGTGCGCATGACCCCGGCCCCGCGCATCGGGTTGGCGACGCGGACGTGGCGGTCCTCGGGCGTCTCGGCCGCGAAGTGACGCAGCTTGTCCTCCGCGACGAAGGCCAGCGACACGATCTCCTGCAGGCCGGCCTCGCGCAGGCCGTCGGCGACGCGATCGCTGCGCACGGTCATCGGGTCCGCCGACGCGGCAGCCCTCGCCTCGCGCGGCACGCTCGCCTGCGACGGCACGTGATCGAGGCCGTGGTGGCGCAGGAGCTCGTCGATCAAGTCGACCTCGCGCTGGAGGTCGGGGCGGTGCGTCGGTGCCAGGCACGACCAGCTCGCCGGGTCGCGCTCGTCGACCTCGACCTCGACCCCGCGCAGGATCGCCCGGGCCTCGGTCGTCGGCACGGCGACACCGAGCAGCGCCTCGGCGCGGGCCGGACGCAGGGTGATCCGCGGACGCGGCGGGCGCTGGCCGAGCACCTCGTGACGGGCCACGCAGCGTCCGCCGGTCAGCTGCTCGAGCAGACCCAGCGCGCGCAGGGCCGCGTGCTCGAGGCCGACGCCGTGGTCGACGCCGCGCTCGTAGCGATACGAGGCGTCGGTGCCGAGCCCGTGACGCCGCGCGCTCGCGCGGATCCCCGCGGACGCGAACCACGCCGCCTCGAGCAGGATGTTGGTGGTGCCGGCGTCGACCATCGAGCCCGCGCCACCCATCACACCCGCGAGCGCCTGGGCGTCGCTGGCGTCGGCGATCACGAGGTCACGCGGATCGAGCGCACGATCGACGCCGTCGAGGGTGCGCAGGCCCTCCTCGCGCCGCGCGCGACGAACCACCACCCTGCCTTCCGCGAGCTTATCGCGGTCGAAGGCGTGCAGCGGCTGGCCATATTCCATCAACACGAGGTTGGTGATGTCGACGACGTTGGAGATCGGTCGCAATCCCAGGCGATGCATGCGGACGCGCAGCCATAGCGGCGAGGGCCCGACGCGCACGCCCTCGATCACGTGGCCGAGGTAGCGCCCGCAGCCGTCGGGGGCCTCGATCGTGACGAGGGTCGGGTCCTGCGCGGCGACGGTGGCCCGCAGGTGCGCGCGCCGCAGGCCGCCGCCGCCGGTTTGCCGCGACGCGAGCTGGGCCGCGACATCGCGGGCGACGCCGACGTGTCCGAGCGCGTCGGGCCGGTTCGGCGTGACGCCGAGCTCGAGGACCGTGTCGACCATCCCCGGCACCAGCGTGTGCAGCGGAGCCCCGGCCGCGAACTCGTCCGGCAAGATGAGGATCCCGTCCCCGTCGACGCCGATCTCCAGCTCGGTCTCCGAGCAGATCATCCCCTGGGAGGCGACGCCCCGCAGCTCTCGCGGCGCGATCTCCAGACCGCCAGGCAGGCGGGTGCCGATCGGTGCAAACGCAACCTTGCCGCCGACCGGCGGGAGGTTGCCCGCGCCGCACACGACCGACAGCGTCTGCTCGCCGTCGAAGAGATCGACGACGGTCAGCTTGCTGGCCTGCGGGTGCGGGGTCTTGCCGCGGATCT
>JAYUXQ010000765.1:0-3891 GCA_043752905.1 Nannocystis sp.
GAGGCCCAACAAGAAGCCAGGCAAGTAGGCCGACGCGCCGGCCCCGGGTCCCCCACGGCACCCGCGCATGCCCGCGGATCCCGCACGGTGCCCCCGCGCACGCCGTCGCGGCACGCCCTCCGGCCGCCCTACGGGGACCCCCCGACCTCGCAATGGCGGCAAATGCTGGCCTGCGCCGGTTTGACCTGTCCCGGGCGCTATGCGACTCTCGGCCCGCCCGTGGACAACAAGCGCAAGGGATCGGATCCGCAGCAGTCGCCCTCCGGAAGCGACCGCTTCGACTGGGATGAGCCCCCGCCGAAGAAGTCTCGCGATTCGTTCAACTTCGACGACGACGAGGACAGCCCCTTGCCTGCTCCGCCGGAGTTTGATGGCGAGCGCGGCAGCGTCCCCGACTTGCTCGACGGCGAGGAAGTCGTCGAGGAGCCGCTCGAGGACGAGGACCTGCTCGACTCCGCACCGGAAGACGACGACGAGCGACCCCAGCACCACGGCCCCCCACCGATCCCCGTCGGTGCGAGCCAGCGCGGCTTCATCGACGACGGTGAGATCGCCCTGCCCCCGCGCATGGCTCACCTCGTCAAGAGCTTCCCGTTCCGCCACGTCCGCGCCGAGGAGAACCTCGACGACGACGCCGAGGAGATGGAGGCCGAGGAGCTCGACCCCGACGACCTCGAGTCCGTCACCGATGGCTCCGTCTCCTCGGCCTCCCGCTCCCGAGCGCGTGACCCCTACGCCGACGACGACCCCGACGACAGCCCTCGCCTCGGCGACCCCGCCACCGGCACCGGCGCACGCTGGAGCTTCGCCGACCTCGACCGCCAAAGCGCCGCTGCGACCCGCGCCGCTGCATTGCCTGCGTCGTCGATATCGTCCGCATCGTCCGCATCGTCCGCATCATCCACATCATCCGCATTCCCGACTTCTTCCGGGTCATGGACCGACGATGATGATGACGCGACCGCCGAGCCTGTCAGCGCCGCGAGCTCGCTGACCTCGGCTGGCCGCGCGCGCATGTTCAGCGACGACAGCGTGCGTGCGGCGGAAACCGTCGCCGACGGTACGCTCGCCAGCGCGACCGACGACGACGCTGGCATCTTCACGGACTTCCCCGACAACGCGCCGACTGGCCTGTTCGCGCGCAACGATCTCCATGCAGCGGCCGTGCTGCCCGCCGCGGCCATGAAGAACCCGGCCTTCGCGTCGTTGCCGACCGACGACGAGCTCGAGCTCCCGATCCATGACGACGCGCCCCCCTCACGCCGCCCGCTGGAGACCGCCCCGGTCGACGGCGGCGAGTCGACGGCGATGCTCACGGCCCGGCGCCTGCGTGACGCCGCCGCTTCCGTATCACGCGCACCGGTCCCCCACGGCGAGGACGACTGGGTGCACCCCCGCGGACCCCAGCCCTCGGCTGCGATCCCCGTCGCCGACATCGACGACGACGACGACGCCACCTGGGACCTCCCGCCGCGCCCGCCCGGGCCGGTCGCCGCGTTCGTACCCGCTCCTGCGCCGCCCCCTGCTGCGAAGATCCAGGGCGACGAGGACACCGTCGACGCCGAGAGCAGCGTCGGCGGATGGATCGCCACCAGGCCCGGCGCCTCGATGGCCTCCGGCATCATCGCGGTCGACGACTTCGCCGACGACGACGTCTGGCCGCAGCCGAGCGTCCACAAGCCCTCCAAGCTGACACCCCCACCCCGCGACGAAGTCGCGACCGACACGTCGGACGCCGACGCCGACGACGAGTGGGAGTCCCAGATCACCCCGCGGGTGCACCTCGCGCTCGCGCCGACCGACCTCGGCGAGCCGTTCCCCCTCGATCTGTGGAGCGACCCCGACGAGCTCGTCGGGCGCGAGCTCGGCGGCTTCCGCCTCGACCGCGCGCTGAGCCGCGGCATGACCACCCGCGTGTACCTCGGCGAGGAGCGTGAGACCGGACGCCGCGTCGCCGTGCGCGTGCTGAGCCCGACCCACTCGCCCGCCGAGCCGCGCGCGCGCCAGTTCCTGTACGAGGCGCAGCAGCTGATGAAGCTGCAAAACGAGCACATCGTCGAGGTCCTCGGCGCCGGCACGACCCACGACCACCTCACGTATTACGTGATGGAGCATCTCGAGGGCGAGACCCTCGCGAGCGCGCTGCGTGCCGAGGGTCCGATGCCCTGGGCCGACGTCGCCGCCTTCGCCAACCAGATCTGCGACGCGCTGATCCTCGCCGCCGAACGCAACATCGTCCACGGCGACCTCAACGCCGCCACCTGCATGCGCCTCACGGGCGAGCCGGCCCGCAGCGAGGGCGAGCGCGCCCGTGACATCATCAAGCTGCTCGGCGTCGGCGTCACCCCGCTGACCAGCGTGTTCCGCAACACCGACGGCGCCCTGACCCTGTCCCCTGGCACCCCCGTCGGCGCCGCCGAATTCATGGCCCCGGAGATCGCCGGCGGCGGTCGACCCGACCCGCGCACCGCCGTCTACGCGGTCGGCGTGTTGATGTACGAGCTGACCACCGGACGCCCGCCGTTTCGCGGCGACTCGTTCATCGCTGTGCTCAAGAAGCAGATGTACGAGGAGCCGGTGCCGCCGCGGCTCGTCGTGCCGGAGCAGGAACTGCCCGACGTGTTCGAGACCGTGGTCCTGCGCGCGCTCGCCAAGGCCCCGGGCGACCGCTACAACGACCTGCGCGCCCTCGACGACGCCCTCCTGGCCGCCCGCGCCCGCGAGGGCGAGCTGCGCCGCGTCACCCAGATCCTCGCGCTCGACCCGGCCTTCTGGGACGAGGACGGCAGCCCCCGCGTCAAGCAGCCGAGCGCCCCGCTGAGCGCCGCCGCTGGCGCGACCCCCCTCAACACCTTCGCCAACGACCTCAAGCATCGCCAGCCCGAGCTCGCCGCGGCCGTGTTCAAGTCGGACCGCCCGGGCCGCGAGCCCTCGATGGCATTGCACCTGACGCAGCTGGCCGCGCCGATCGTCGCCCCGGCCCTGCCGCCGCTCGAGGCCCAGCCCGCGCACGGGCAGCAGCCAGTCATCGTCCTGTCGCGCCCGCCCTCCGCGAACAGCAACCTGTTTCGCAACGTCAGCCTGGCGATCGTCATCGCCTCCGTCGTCGTGATCGCCGCGCTGTGGCTCAGTGACAACCGCAGCCCCAGCCGCAAGTCCGGCGAGGTCGTGGCCGAGACCCGCAAGCCCACCTCCAGCAGCACTTCCAGCAAGGCCAAGGCCCGCGCCCGCGAGACCAAGCGCAAGGCCGAGCTCGCCGCGCAAGCCGACGACCAGGCGCCCACCGTGCTCGCCCCACCCTCCGAGCCCGAGACCCCCATCAAGCAGGCCCCGCCCCCCGAGCCCGAGCCCGAGCCCGTCATCAAGCAGGCCCCGCCCCCCGAGCCCGAGCCCAAGCCCGTACCCGCCGTGACCCGCGAGAAGCCGGCCAAGCCCGAGAAGAAGCCAGCCGCCACGGTGGTCCCCGAGCCCAGGCTGCCGGCCAGGAAGCCCGAGCCGCGCGACCCCCTCGACGACCGCCCCGAGAGCATCACCAAGGGTCGCCTCGAGGCCAAGCTCAAGTCGATGGAGCCGCGCGTCACCTCGCGCTGTCGCAGCAGGGCCGGCGTCCCGGACCCCCGCGGCATCGCCGTCACCGTGCGCGTCGTCGTCGACACCCGCGGCGAGGTCAAGGCGACCTCCACCGGCGCCTACGCCGACACCCCGATGGGCCAGTGCATCGAGGAAGTGCTCGAGGCGATCCGCTTCAACGAGACCCGCAGCGGCGGCAACCACCCGCACACCTTCCGCTTCTGATCTCTCGCCCTGGTGCGCCGGGCGCTCGGGGATCACGGCCGCGCCCCCGCCCTCGCGGCCCTCGTCAGCTCCCGGACAGCAGCAGCGCCGCGCGGC
>JAYUXQ010000766.1:0-23871 GCA_043752905.1 Nannocystis sp.
TGCGCCGCCAGTTGCGGCCCCGGCTGGCGCCACAGGTCCGGCCGCAGCCCGCCGATGACCAGGAAGCCGCCGACCAGCAGCAGGCTGAGCACCAGCGCCGGCACGAAGTGCCGCGCCCGGCCCCGTCGCAACGCCCGCAGATCGCCGACGATCAACGCCTGGGCATCGACGCTCATGACTGCCCCCGCTGGGCGATCATGTGAAAGAACATGACGAGCACGCTCGGCCCGAGCGCCCGAGCCAGCGCCTTGTAGGCCCGGTGGGCCCGCACCCGCACCGCGCCCTCGCGGATCTGCAGGCGCGTGGCGATCTCCGCCATGCTGAGCCCCGCGAGCTTGTGCATCTCGACGATCTCCCGCTGGGCCGCCGGCAGCCCGGCGAGGGCCGCGTGGACCCGCTTTGCGATCTCCTCCGCGGTGTCGCGGTCGACCTGCCACTCCTCGATCGACGGCGCGTCCGCGGCGATCTCCTCGACCGGATCACGATCGTCGCTGCCCTCGGTCCGGCGCCGGCGGTCCCGGACCTGCGCGCGCAGGAAGTCGAGCGCGAGGTTGCGGGCGATCGTCGTGTACCAGGCCTGGACGGCCGCGTCGGCGTGGGCGCCGCGAACTACAAAGCCCTCGCGCGCGAGGTGGGCCTTGAGCAGGGTCGCCTGCAGGAGGTCCTCGGCGGTCGCGTTGTCGCGGACGAGCTTGTGCAAGAGGCCTCGCAGGCGTGGGGTGAGGGCGGCGTGGAGGGCCGTGAAGGCCCTGTGATCACCGTCGAGGTAGCGGTCCATCAGCGCCGCGAGCCCGGAGTGGTCCGGGTTCGCAGGGTTCATGGCCTCTCCACCGGCAACGACCGCCGGGTCACCGATGTTTCGCCGGACAGACGGCGGTGGGTCAGCGCCGGCAGATCTGCCCGGACCCGGGCGAGGACCTCACCACGCAGGCGAGCGATCGCCACCCCGTCGCCGCGTGAGGCCTCGGCGATCACCGTGCCCCATGGGTCGACGATCATGCTGTGCCCGTAGCTGTGCCGCCCGTGCCCGTGAGGGCCGTGCTGGGCCGGCGCGAGCACGTAGGCCTGGTTCTCGATCGCCCGCGCGCGCAGCAGCGGCTCCCAGTGGGCCAGCCCGGTGAACAGCGTGAAGGCCGAAGGCACCAGCAAGATGTCGGCCCCGGCCGCGGCGAGCGCGCGGTACAGCTCAGGGAACCGAAGGTCGTAACAGATGCTCAGGCCCAGGCACGCCCGCGGCGTGTCGAGCACCGTCGGGTGGCTCCCGGCCGCCACGTTGGCCGACTCCTGCAATTTACTTCCGTCCTGCAGCGTCGCGTCGAAGCGATGGATCTTCCGATACGTTGCGACCACCCGCCCGCGGTGCAGCACCGCCAGCGTGTTGAAGATCGTCCCGACCGGCGCGCCATCCTCTGGACCCGGACGCTCGGGCAGGCCCCCGAGGACGATCAGCGCGTCGCTCCCGCGAGACAGGACCAGTTGGGCCGCGAGCACCGCGGGCGGTTCACCCGCCGGCTCGCTTCCCGATTCACCCGAGGCCGATAGCCCCCGCAGATCCGCCGCCCAGGCCAGGCGGTCGAAGCCCGGCGGGGCGACGCCCCAGTAGTTCTCCGGCAGCACCACCAGCCCGGCGCCGCGTTCCAGGGCCTCCGAGGTGAGCTCGGCCGCCCGGGCCAGGCTGGCCTCCGGGTCGGGGCCAGCGCACATCTGGACCACCGCGGCGTCGATGTCCCGCATGGCGGCAGCATAGCGCCAAACTCCGCGATCGGACCACCCCACGAGAAGGTGCCCGACGGCGGCCGACGCGACAGGGGGGTTGCTCGGGTTTGGGCGCCGTGCTACCAAGCGCCTGCATTTTGCCTTTCGCGAGCGAGCAGGCATGAAGCCCGACTCGCTTTTTTCGTTTCGTCTGTTTCATCAATGGTCGCAAAGACCCCCTCAACCCGCAGCAAGCGGCCCGCCGCAGCCCCCAAGGACGCCATCCGTGACGTCCCCGAGGCCCGTGACGATCACGACGCAGCGGAGACAGATACGACCGACGAGGTCGATGAAGCGGACGACACCGAAACCACCGAGTCCGGTCCGTTTCATGCGGCCTCCGTGCGCTTGCTCGAGGACGCGGTCGAGCCGGTCGCGCGGGCGATGGGCTTCGAGGTCGTGCTCCTCGAGTGGGTCGGCGGTCGTGGTGGGCGCATCGCCCGGATCTACCTCGATCACCCCAACGGCATCAGCCTCGACGACTGCACGCGCATGAGTCGGATCTTCAGCAACGCTCTGGACGCCGCCGAGGCTGACCCGGAGCTGCCCGCTCTGGCGGCGTTGCTGACCCAGCCGTACACGCTCGAGGTCTCCTCACCGGGCGTCGATCGACCGCTCGTGCGCCTCAGTCACTTCGCCCGTCAGGTCGGCGGTCGCGCGGTCGCCCGGACCCACAACCCTGTCGTCGCCGGCTCCGATCAACGGACCTTTCACGGCCACATCGTCGGCAGTGAGGTCGACCCGGCCGCCCCCGAGGACGATCGCCGCGGCACCGTGCTCCTGCGAGCGCTCGACGGTGATATCATCCACTCGATCGCGCTGACCGACATCAAGCGCGCCAACCTCGTCTTCGAACTGGCCGGGCCGCAACCCCGTCCGTCGAACGGGGGGACCCCCGGGGGCAAGCCCGCAAAGGCAGCCAAGGCCCCCAAGCACCGCGAATCGACGTAATCGACGTATTTCGACATACTTCGACGTAGACGCGGACCCGTTCCAGAAGACCACGGCAGAGGCTAAAGAGACCCCATGGAAGAAGTAGTCAACCTCAATACTGTCCTCGAGCAGGTTTGCGCCGAGAAGAACATCTCGCGCGAGGTCCTGATCGAGACCGTAGAACAGGCGGTTGCGACGGCAGCCAAGAAGGTGTTCGAGGACCGCGAGATCGAGGCCAGCTTCGATATCGAGACCGGCAACGTCAACCTCTTCCAGGTCCTCTACGTCGTCGAGGAGGTGCAGTCCAAGCACCGCGACATCAGCCTCGAGCAAGCCCACCGCGCTGGCCTCGAGGCCGAGATTGGCGATGAGCTGCTGTTCCAGATCTTCTACCTCGACGCCGACAAGAAGCGCGCCGAGCAGCAGTCCAAGGACTACGCCGAGATCGAGGCGCTCCAGTTCGGCCAGCACGGCTTCGGCCGCATCGCCGCCCAGACCGCCAAGCAGGTGATCATTCAACGCGTCCGCGAGGCGGAGCGTGAGAACATGTTCGACGCCTACAAGGACAAGAAGGGCGAGCTCATGACGGGCATCGTCCGCCGCTTCGAGCGCGGGTCCATCGTGGTCGAGGTCGACAACGGCAAGGCGGAGGCGCTGCTGCCCGCGCGCGAGCAGGTCCCGCGCGAGTCGCTGCGCCCCGGCGACCGCATCGTCGCGTACGTCAAAGACGTCGACAAGTCCGCCCGCGGCCCGCAGATCATCCTCTCGCGCACCCATCGCGGCCTCGTCGAGAAGCTGTTCGAGCACGAGGTCCCCGAGATCTACGAGGGCATCGTCCGCATCGAGGCCTGCGCCCGTGAGCCGGGCGCCCGCAGCAAGATCGCCGTGTCCTCGCGCGACCGCGACGTCGACCCGGTCGGCGCCTGCGTCGGCATCCGCGGCAGCAGGGTCCAGGCCGTCGTTCAAGAACTGCGCGGCGAGAAGATCGACATCGTCCCCTTCAACGACGACCCCGCCCGCTTCGTGTGCAACGCGATCCAGCCGGCGACCGTCTCGCGCGTCCTCATCGACGCCGAGCGCCACACGATGGAGCTCGTCGTCCCGGATGACAAGCTCAGCCTGGCGATCGGCAAGAAGGGCCAAAATGTGCGCCTCGCGTCACGTCTGACCGGCTGGCGCATCGACATCTACTCGGAGAGTAAGCTGCGCCAGATGGAGCGCCGCTCGCTCGCCGAGATGGCCGCCATCCCGGGCGTCGGCGACACCGTCGCCAGCTCGCTGTTCCAGATGGGCTGGCGCAACCTCCGCGACCTGGCGATCGCCGACGCGGACGAGCTCGCACAGGTCCAGGGGATCGGCTCGGTCGACCGGGCAGAGAGCATCATCGAGGTCGCCAACGACGCCGCCAGCGGCAAGCTGGTTCTTCAGGTCAAGTACCCGGAGCCGGCGTCGGATGACCAGCGTATGGTCGTCGATCCCAATGAGGACGAAGGCTACGCCGGAGGTGAGCCCTGAGTATGCACGTGCCGATGCGCACCTGTGTCGGTTGCCGGTCCGTCCGCCCGCAGGCGGATCTCCTGCGCACCCGTTGCCTGCACGGTAAGCCCGTGCCGGCGCTCGCGCGAACTCACTCGCGACCTGTCCCTTCGGACAGCGCACGGATGGGTCGCGCGGCGTATTTGTGTCCGTCGCGGTCCTGCCTGATCCAGGCGGCCCGCCGCGGCGGCTTTGCCCGGACGTTCCAGGCGGGCCCCGTCACCGCCGACGTGGACGCGTTGTGGGCGGATCTGAGTGAAGCAGTGAACCGAGAATCCGACCTGTTGCAGCGAAGCGGCCTGGCCCGGGCGGACATGCCCCGGTCAGATCTAGTTACTCGGATGCCGTCCCCCGCGACGGCCCCGACCCGTGTCCACCAACTCCTGACGCTGGCGGCCGCAATGCGGGCCCCGGGGAGAGGTGCCTGAGTTATGGCGAAGATCCGCGTTTACGAGCTGGCCAAAGAGCTGGGCAAAGACAACAAAGAGATGGAGACCGCCATCCGCGGCCTCGGCGTCGAGATCAAAGGTGTGATGAGCACCCTCGACGACGACCAGGCACAGATGGTCCGCCGCCGAATGCAGGGCAGCGGCGGGCATGAGCCCGATCGTCGTTCGACGCCCTCGGTCGGGTCCCCCGGCGGAGCCGCGTCCGGAGCTGGACAGGGCGGGCAAGGTAGTGGCGGTCAAGCGCCCCAGGCCGGTTCGGCTGGTCAAGCGACTCAAGCGGGGCAGCCCGCGAGCCCCGCGATGGTCATCCGTCGTCGCAGCGCCGGTCCACGGCCCGGCGAGGAAGACGAGAGCAGCCCACCGCCAAGCATGCCAAGCCGCACGGAGCCGCCGCGCCCATCCTTCCAGGGCCAGAGCCAGAGCGGCACGCCGCCGGCCGTCCGTCGGCCACCGCTGGCCACCGGTCCCTCCAGCTCGTCGGCTACTGTCTCGACCTCGACTACTTCGACCACGTCGACCACGTCGTCGAGCAACTCGCCGGCCGGGACTCCGCCGATGCGCAATGAAGATCGCTCGAACGGCACTGGTTTCACCGGACCGAGCGCCGGCCTGGCCTCCGCCGGCGCCGCGCCGACGAGCCCGGTCGCATCTGCACCGGTCACGCGGACGAACACCGGCGCTCCCGCGAGCACATCCGATGGATCGACGCCGACCTTTGCGTCGACCTCTGCGTCGACCTCTGCGTCGAACTCCACCTCCGAGCCGCGTCGCGCCCCCGAGCCGACCCGCAGCCCCGAGGCCTCCGCCGACCGCGACGACACCGTCGCCGCGGCGCCCCCACGCAGCTCCGAGGCCGAGGCCCCGGCGCGCGCCACCCCGTCCGTTCCTTCGGCCCCGAGCCGCGAGCCAAGCCCCACCTCGACCTCTGTGATCAATTCCACGACCCCCACGCGCACCGAGGCGACCCCGCCTGGTGTCCGCAGCGAGCCGAGTCGGCCCGCCACTTCCCCCACGGTGCGTCCGGGCCAGGCCGGTCCGACGAACCAGTCTTCCGGTCCTGGCGTCCGCCCGGCACCGCAGGGCGGCACGTCCTCGCAGGCATCACAGGGTGCTCAGGGCGGCCGCCCCGGGACGAGCGCCTCGGGCCCGTCCGGCGCCCAGGGGCGTCCGGGCGTGCAGACCCGTCCGCCCGCCTCCCAGCCGCAGATCCGTCCCGGCGCAGGTGCCGAGCGCGGCGCCGCGACCGAGCGCGCTCCGGCGCCCGGTGAGACCGAGAGCAAGCCGGCCGTCGGCACCCGCATCCAGTTGCCCGCGAACACCCGTCGGCTCCCCGGCGGCATCGCGGCGCGCATGGACGACGACGGCCCCCGCGGCCGCGAGACCCCGCGCGAGATGCCGCAGGTCCGTCACGGCGGCGATCGTCGCGGCGAGGCCCAGCACCACGGCCAGGGCTCACAGCAGTCGCATCAGCAGGGCCCGAGCCCGATCGGCCAGCCGCTCAAGCCTGGCGTCCAGACCCGTCCGGGTCCCGGCCGCCCCGGCGCGACCGGCATCACCGGCACGCGTCCCTTGCAGACCACCGGCACCAAACCGATGCCCGGCCAGGACCGCGACGAGCGGCAGAACCAGCCGATCCGTCAGGACGTCCCCGAGCGCCAGGAGCGTCAGAGGCCGGTGCTCACCGGCAACGCGCGCACCGTCGATGTCACCCGTGGTCCGCAAGGCACCCCGGTGGCCACGCGAAGCGCTCACCCGACCGTCGCTCCCGTCCCCGCCCGTCCGGTGGTCCCGCAGGCGACCGTCGAGACCGACGAGTCGACTGGCCGTCGCGTCGTCCGCAACGAGTCCGGCGTGATCGTCGGCGCCGCCTCGCAGCGCGCCGAGCCGAAGATCGTCGGCTTCATCCCGCTGGCCAACCGCGCCCGTCCGCAGCAGGTGATCATCACCGACGCCAGCGAGACCGAGCAGCGCGGCCGCGCCACCGTGCGCAAGCAGCGTGAGGAGCGGGCCCAGGCCCAGGGCCGCCGCCGCAAGATGACGGTCCGCAACATGGGTCGCCGCCCGGGTGGCCCGCTCTCCACGCGCATCACCACACAGGAGATGAGCGACGCCAAGAAGCGCATCCGCGTCGACGAGGTCATCCAGATCGCCGACCTCGCCCACCAGCTGGGCAAGAAGGCCACCGCCGTGCTGCGCCTCCTGTGGGGCATGGGCATGCGCGGCCTGACGATCAACAACGTCGTCGACTCCGACACCGCCGAGCTGGTGGCCAGCGAGTTCGGCTACACGATCGACAACGTCGCCTTCCAGGAGGACGAGTTCATCGAGGGTTGGGACGAGGCCGCCGGCGAGACCCGCGCCCCCGTCGTGACCATCATGGGCCACGTCGACCACGGCAAGACCTCGCTGCTCGACAAGATCCGCAAGACGGCAGTCGCCTCCGGTGAGGCCGGCGGCATCACCCAGCACATCGGCGCCTATAAGGTGTCGACGCCCAAGGGCGATGTCGTGTTCCTCGACACCCCTGGCCACGAGGCCTTCTCGGCGATGCGTACGCGCGGCGCCCAGGTCACGGATGTGGTCGTGCTCGTGGTCGCGGCCGACGACGGCATCATGCCGACCACGATCGAGGCGATCAAGACCACGCGAGAGGCCAACGTCCCGATCGTCGTCGCCATCAACAAGATCGACAAGCCAGACGCCAACCCGGGTCGCATCAAGCAGATGTTGATGGAATACCACCTGGTCGGCGAGGAGTTCGGCGGCGACACGATCATCGTCGAGGTCTCCGCCAAGACTGGCAAGAACATCGACCAGCTGCTGGAGATGCTCGCGGTCCAGGCCGAGATCCTCGACCTGCGCGCCACCAGCGAGGGTCGCGCCCAGGGCGTCGTCCTCGAGGCCCGCGTCGACAAGGGCCGCGGCCCGATCTCGACCGTCCTCGTCGAGGCCGGCACGCTCGCCAAGGGCGACATCGTGGTCGCCAACGAGTACAGCGGGAAGGTCCGCGGCATCCTCGACGACAAGGGCAAGGCGCTCGACACCGTCGGCCCGTCCACCCCGGTCGAGCTGCTCGGCCTCGATGGCGTGCCCTCCGCGGGCGACCGCTTCAACGTGGTGGAGAACGAGAAGGCCGCGCGCCAGCTCATCAGCCACCGCCGCGAGACCCGTCGTCGCAAGGAGTCGGTGCGCACCGGCCCGAGCATCCAGGACTTCTTGCAGCGCAAGAAGACGCCCACCCTCAAGATCGTCATGCGGGCGGACGTGCAGGGCTCGGCCGAGGCGCTCAAGCAGGCGTTGCTCGACCTCAGGACCGAGAAGGTCAAGGTCGAGGTCGTCCTCGCTGGCGTCGGCGCGATCACCCAGACCGACGTGAAGATGGCCTCGGCCGGTGAAGCCGTGATCATCGGCTTCAACGCCAAGCCGGTCGGCAAGGCCGCGCAGACGGCCGATTCGGAAAAGGTCTCGATCTTCGTCTTCAACGTCATCTACGACGCGCTCGACAAGGTCCGCGAGCTCATGCTCGGCCTGCTCGAGCCGGAGTACCGCGAGCGCGAGCAGGGCGAGGCGGAGGTCCGCGCGCTGTTCCCGATCCCGAAGATCGGCGTCGTCGCCGGTTGCCGCGTCACCCGCGGCCTCATCCAGCGCAGCAGCCACGTCCGCGTGGTCCGTCGCGGGGTGATCGTTCACAAGGGCCGCATCGGCAGCCTTCGCGTCATGAAGGATGACGTCAAGGAGGTCCGCGACGGCTTCGAGTGCGGCATCGTCATCGATACCTTCCCGGAGATCGAGCCCGGCGACATCATCCAGGCCTTCGACATGGAGATGCTGACCCCGACGCTATAAAGCGCGGGGCGGGCAGGGGACGGGCGTTCCGGAGGCTCCGGAGCGCCCATTCTCATTTTCGTGAATTCATTTTTGAGTATTTTCTGAGAGGACCGAGCCGGCATGACCACACGCATGGAACGAGTCGAGGAGACCCTTCGCCGGGCGATCGCCGACATCCTGCTCGTCGGCGGCCTGCGGGACCCGCGGCTGCAGGGCGTCAACTTCGGCGTCACGGGCGTCAAGGTCGACGCCGACCTGACGCTCGCCCGCGTCTTCATCGACGTGCTGTCGCAGGGCGCCGACGAGATCGCCGTGCTCGCGGGGCTGCACGCCGCGGCGGCCGCCGTGCGCCACGAGCTGCGCGGCAAGGTGCAGATGCGACGACTCCCGCAGCTTCGCTTCGAGCGCGACCCAAGCATTCAGAGCGGATTACAGGTCGAGCGCATCCTCGCGGAGATCCGCGCCGGCGAGGCTGGCCGCGCCGCGCCCCCGCCTGCGCCGGACGCCGGGGATTCCGCCAGCTCCGAGAGCACCGAGAAGAAGGCCTAGATGGCCGCGACGGCCGCTGCATCCGCGCCGTGGGGCGTCCTGCTGGTCGACAAGCCCGTGGGTCCGACCTCCCACGACGTCGTCGGCTGGGTGCGCTGGGCGATCGGCGAGCAGCAGGTCGGCCACTGCGGCACCCTCGATCCCGCGGCCTCGGGCTTGCTCGTGCTCTGCGTCGGCTCCGCGACGCGCCTCGTCCCGTATCTGACGGGCGTCGACAAGACCTACCGCGCCCGCTTCATCCTCGGCCGCAGCACCACCACCGAGGACCGCGAAGGCACCACGCTCGAGCAGGCCGCCGTCACGCCGGAGATCCGCGCGACCGCCCGCCGTACGCTCGCCGCGCTGCACGGCCCCCTGATGCTCCCGCCGCCAGCCTTCTCGGCCATCAAGATCGCCGGCCGTCGCGCCCACGAGCTCGCTCGCCGCGGTGATGTCGTCGAGCTCCCGCCGCGACCGATGACCGTCCTCGACGTCCGCGATCTCCAGTCCGATCCCCGGCCCGACGCGAGCGAGCCCTGGCTCGACGCCACGATGACGGTGAGCAAGGGCACATATATCCGCGCGCTCGCCGTCGAGCTCGGCCGTCGTACATCGGTCCCGGCCCACCTCGGCGGCCTGTGTCGCCTGGCCAGCGGCAGCCTCGCCCTGGACGACCCGCGGACCGTCCGCGACATCGTCTGTGAGCCGCTGCCGGACCCGCTGCCGGGCCTGCCGCCCAAGCTGCGCCTGCGCTGGCCGGCGGCCGACAGCCCGCGCGAGGCGACCCGTGCGGCCCTGCGTGCGGCCCTGATCGATCCGTGCGACGCGCTCGACTTGCCGCGGGTGGCGATCGCCGCGGACGATCCCCGCATGCTCGCGCTCACGCGCCTGCGCTGCGGGCAAAGCGTCACCGTCGACGCCACGCTCGCCGACCTCCCGCAGGGACGGATCCTCGGCGGCGAGGGCCTCCCAGTAGCCGCCCGCCTGGTCCTGCACGATGCTATGGGCCTCGTCATCGTCCGCCGCGAGACCACCGAGGACGGCGAACGCCTGCGCCCGGAGCGGGTCCTGGCCCCGGCCGTCGCCGCCGCCGCCGCCCTGACATGACCGAAAACCCGCGCACAGCGCTTGACAACTCCGCCCGCCACCCCGATTCTCCGGGTCGCAAAAGGACCGTTTTTTCTTCCGGAGGCATGGGCCTCCCCCGAGCCGCAAGGCCCCTCCCGGGCCTGTTTCAACTACGAGCCATCATGTCCCTTTCTGTCGATCGCAAGGCCGAGGTTGTCACCAAGTACCAGACCCACGAGGGCGACACCGGTTCGCCCGAGGTGCAGGTCGCGCTGCTGACTACCCGCATCAACTACCTCACCGAGCACTTCCGGACTCACGCGAAGGACTTCCATTCGCGCCGTGGCCTGCTCAAGCTGGTCGGCCAGCGCCGCCGCCTCCTCGACTATCTGCGAGGCTCCAGCGTCGACCGCTACCGCAGCCTCATCGGGGCGCTCAACATCCGCAAGTAGTATTCCCTGGGGCGCCTGACCGGCGCCCCTTTTCCTTACTGTCTCCTGTTCTTGTCCGCTCCTTCCCCGTGAAGGGGGCCGAATCGACGCACTCCCGTGCGTCGCGGCCCGGGCGGCCCGTGCACCCAAGTCATGGCCGAGCAGCCGTGGGATCGCCGTGGTTTGCGCGCAGGTCGAGTCCCGCAACGAATTCTTTCTCCGGGCCGCTCGTGCCCGATCTCCTCCCACGGCGGAAAGCTCCGCCACCATGAACGTCATCACTGAAAGCTGCTCGATCGGCGAGATCGAGATCAGCATCGAGACCGGCAAGCTCGCCAAGCAAGCCAACTCCGTCGTCGTCCGCTGCGGTGAGACCTCGGTGCTCGTCACCGCCGTATCGCAGAAGGACCCGAAGGACCTGCCCTTCCTGCCGCTCACGGTCGAATACCGCGAGTACAACGCCGCCGCGGGCAAGATCCCCGGCGGTTATTTCAAGCGCGAGGGCCGGCTGACGGATCAGGAAACCCTGACCTGTCGCTTCATCGATCGCCCGATCCGCCCGCTCTTCCCGAAGAGCTACCGCAACGACACGCAGGTGATCGGCACCGTGCTCTCGCACGACAAGGTGCACGAGCCCGACGTGCTTGCGATCACTGGCGCCTCCGCGGCGCTGATGATCAGCGACACCCCGTGGGCCGGCCCGATCGCCGGTGTTCGCGTCGCCCGCGTGCAGGGCAAGTTCATCGCGTTCCCGTCGTGGGACCAGATCAAGGTCGCCGACATCGTCGTCATCGTCGCCGTCAGCCGTGACGCGATCGTGATGGTCGAGGGCGGCGCCGACCAGGCCAGCGAGTCGGACATGATCGACGCGCTGATGTTCGCCAAGGAGGCCGCCGCGCCGCTGATCGCCCTGCAGGACCGCCTGCGCGAGCGCGCCGGCAAGCCCAAGCGCCCCTACGTCGAGCCCGCCGTCGACCTCGACTTCCGCGGCAACGTCATCGCCGCCGCCGAGGCCGGCCTGAGCGCCGCCTTCGCGATCACCGGCAAGGCCGAGCGCCGCGGCGCGATCGACAAGGCGGTCAAGGCCGTCACCGACAAGTTCCTCGCCGATGCCCCTACACGCAAGGCCGAGATCGAGTCCGCGATCTCGAAGCTCGAGAAGAAGATCGTCCGCAGCCGCGTCATCCGCGAGGGCAAGCGCATCGACGGTCGCGGCCCCCGCGACATCCGCCCGATCTACATCGAGGCCCATCCGCTCCCGCGTCCGCACGGCTCGGCGCTGTTCCAGCGCGGCGAGACCCAGGCGATCGTCACGACGACCCTCGGCACCGAGCAGGACGTCCAGCGCCTCGATACCATCCGCGGCGACGTTCACCGCCACTTCATGCTCCACTACAACTTCGCGCCGTTCTGCACCGGCGAGGCCAAGCCGCTGCGTGGTCAGTCCCGCCGCGAGATCGGCCACGGCGCGCTCGCCGAGCGGGCCCTGCGTTACGTGCTCCCGTCGCACGAGAAGTTCCCGTACATGATGCGCATCGTCAGCGAGACCCTCGAGTCCAACGGCTCGAGCTCGATGGCGGCGGTGTGCGGCGGCTGCCTCAGCCTCATGGACGCCGGCGTCCCGATCAAGGCGCCGGTCGCCGGCATCGCCATGGGTCTCATGCAGGAGGGCAGCGAGATCGCCATCCTGTCCGACATCCTTGGTGATGAGGACCACCTCGGTGACATGGACTTCAAGGTCACCGGCACCCGCACCGGCATCACCGCCCTGCAGATGGACATCAAGGTCGAGGGCCTCACCCGCGAGATCCTGACCTCGGCGCTCGATCAGGCCCGCGAGGGTCGCCTGCACATCCTCGGCGAGATGCTCAAGGTGCTCGCCGAGCCGCGCAGCGACATCAGCAAGTACGCGCCGCGCATCGTCACGGTGCAGGTCAAGGTCGACAAGATCCGCGACATCATCGGCCCCGGCGGCAAGACGATCCGCGCGATCATCGAGCAGACCGGCTGCGCGATCAACGTCGACGACACCGGCCGCGTCAGCATCGCCTCGGACGACCCGGCGCGCATCGCCAAGGCCAAGGCGATCATCGAGGGCCTGACGGCCGAGGCCGAGGTCGGCGCTGTCTACCACGGGGTCGTCAAGCGCATCGTCGACTTCGGCGCGTTCGTGGAGATCCTCCCGGGTACCGACGGCCTCGTCCACATCTCCGAGCTGGACGACCGCCGCGTCGAGAAGGTCACCGATGTCCTCCAAGAGGGCGACGAGGTGGTGGTCAAGGTCCTCAATGTGGATCAGACCGGCAAGATCCGCCTGAGCCGGCGGGCTGCCTTCGGCGTCGACCCGTCCGAGGTCCAGAACCTCCGCGGGTGACCCCCGTGCCAGGAGGCCAGATGCACGCAACGGACGCCGACGACGCTGACCCTCCGCTGCTCGTGCGTCGACTCGACGCCCGTGCGGCGGTCCCGCAGCGCATGACGGAGGGCGCCGCCGGGCTCGATCTGGCCGCCTGTCTACCCACGGGCCCGATCCGCCTCGAGCCAGGTGAACGACGTTTAGTCCCCACCGGGCTGGCCCTGGCGATCCCCCATGGGTACGAGGGACAGGTCCGGGCGCGCTCCGGCCTGGCCGTCCGTCATGGCGTCGCGATCGTCAACGCACCAGGTACAATCGACAGCGACTACCGTGGCGAGCTCCAGGTCATACTCATCAACCTCGGCGACCAACCGTTCGAGATCCAGCACGGCGATCGCATCGCCCAGCTGGTCCTCGCACCGGTCGCCTTGCTCGCGCCGCGCGAGGTCGACGAGCTGCCCCCCGCGGCTCGTGGCACCGGCGGCTTCGGCAGCACTGGCCTCGGCGGTCGGCGCTAGCCCCTTGTCCCTTGCGACCCGGAGGCAGCGTGGAGCGTAACGCAGGCACGACGATCTTTGGCCGTCTCGAGCTCATCCGCGAGGAGGCTTCGAGCGTCGGCGTGCAAGTCTTCGGGCCGACCTGGGCCGTGTTCGACAGCGTCACCGGAGAGCTCGCCCGCGCCTGCATCCTCGACGCCGAGCTGCTACCCGACGAGCCGAGCCGTCAACGCTTCATCAGCGGCCTCGACCCGCTCGCCAAGCTCGGCGACTTCACGCTCGTGCCGCAGCTGTTCGTCGGCGCCGACGAGCAGGGTGGGGGCGTACTCTACGAGCCGCTCGCCGGCGGCGTCGCCTTCGACGACCTGTACGATGGGACAGGCTCCTTCGACCTCTCTGCCGAGGTCGGTCGCCTGGCCCGCGCCCTGGCCCGCGCCCTCGCGTCGCTGCACGCCCGGGGCCAGGTCCACGGCATGCTGACCAGCGCCAGCGTATTCATCGGTCCGCGTGGACCGGCCGTGTATCAGTATGGCCTCGCGCCGCTGTGCGAGCGCAGCGTGCTGCTGCGGCGCGTCCGCGCGTTCAACCTGCCCAATATCGCCCCCGAGGTGCTCGCTGGCGGAGACTTCACGCCGGCCGCCGACCTCTATGCCTGGGCCGTCACGCTCGCGCAGTTCGCCGCCAGCACCCGCGGCCCCGCGGCGCTCGAGGCAGCACGCGGCGCTCAGGAGCTGCCTGGCCTGTCCCCGGCGCTGCGCACCGCCCTGCAGTCGTGCCTGTCCGACGACCCCGCCGCGCGCCCCCGCGACGGCGCAGAGCTGCTGCGGCTGATCGAGCTCGCCGGCCTCGGCGACACTCCGCGCGCCGACGAGAGCACCGCCGATCGACCCGTCGCCAGCGAGTCCGCCGAGCCCGAGACCGCCGCGAGCCCGGCACCCGTCGCATCTGCACCGGCTTCACCCGCGGCCCCACCGGCACCCTCCGAAGCCCCGTCTGCTCCGGTCGCACAGGCACCGGAGGTCGAGCCGACCCCAGATAGCACCGGAACCGCCGCCACCGCTTCGCAGTATCCGTCGCATCCGTCGCATCCGTCGCATCCGTCGCATCCGTCGCATCCGTCGCATCCATCCCCTCCACATCCGTCGAACTCGGCGCATCCACCGGTGCCTTCGCCACCGGCTCCGGTCTCGGTCCCGGCGTCAGCCGGCGTCGCGGTGCCCGCGTTCGTCCCGTTGCTTCCGGCGATGAAGCCGGTCGCCCCGCCGCGCCCGCCGACCTTGCCCCCGGCGCCGACCGCCGCGCACGGAGCCCGTCCGCCGGCCCCGCCCGCGAAGGGTCCGCCGACGATCACGCCGCCAGTCCCGCGCAGCTTGCCCATCACCAGCTTCGAGGAGCGACTGACCGCCGACGACCGCCCGCGTCGCCCGGCCACGATCCCGCCCGGCAGCATGACGGCCAGCCCACAGACGCCGGTGGCGATGCCCCCCGTCACCCTGGCATCCACCGCATCCACCGCATCCACCGTATCCACCAGCTCCAGCACGTCTCCAACGACATCCCCGGCACACCCGGCGATCCCCGCCGCAGTGCGCGAGGTGATCGAGCTGATGCCGGACGACATGCTCAATGAGTCGTGGCGCGGCGGGAAGTCGGCGAGCAACCTGCGTCGCGTCCACGTGCTGACCGACCCGATCCATCGCTCCCCCGAGGACGGCGAGGCGGCAGCGAGCGGTCGCATGGCGCTCCCCGACGATGTCCCGCAGACCACCCCGCAGCGTTCGCCGTCGCGTGGTGAGATGATCATCGGTGGCACCCGCGAGGAGGTCGACGCTGCGAGCCGGGCCACCACCGTGCGTCTTGACCCGGCATCTGCCGCCGCCGCCGTGCTCGCCGCGACCGAGGCCGCCGCATCCAGCGCCCTGCGCATCGCCAGCGACCCTCCGACCATGAGCCCGGCGCCCGACCGCCGCCGCGCCCTCGATCCGTCGAGCAGCAGCTCGCTCGAGGTCGCCACCGACTCCGGCGCACACGAGCCCGCCGTCTCCCAGACCGACAGCGCCGCAGCCAGCCTCGACAACGGCGCGCCGCTCAGCGGTAGCTCGCGCCGTCGCAGCAGCGCGCTGTCCACCAGCAACGGTGAGCCGCGCGACTGGGGGACGATCCCGCCGCTCTCCCAGGGCAGCGAGCTCGTGTCGGCCACGCCGACCGCGACGTCGGCCGCGCTCGGCCGCGCTCGGCCCGAGGTCGCCGGTCCGCGCAAGCTCCCGCTCTTGCCGATCCTCGTGGTCGTCGCGCTCGCCCTGCTGGCGATGCTCTACATCCTGTGACGGTACAGTCGCGCGTGCGGATCGTCGCGTGGTCGTGAGCCGCGGGTCGGCGGCCCGCGGCTATCCTGCGCGCGCCATGCCGGTCTCCGACGCCCTGCTGCGCAGCGCCCTCGCCCCGGGCGGCACGCTCGCGACCCTCTCGTCCGACTTCGCCGCGCTCGGCGTGCACTACAGCGGCAAGGTCCGCGAGAACTACACCCACGGGGGCGAGCGCGTCATCGTCGTCACCGACCGCGTCAGCGCCTTCGACGTCGTACTCGGCACGATCCCCTTCAAGGGCCAGGTGCTCAACAGCCTCGCGCGCCACTGGTTCACGGCGACCGAGAAGTTGTTCCCGAATCACCTGCTCTCCGTGCCCGACCCGCAGGCGATGCTCGTCCGCGAGTGTCGCCCGATCCCGGTCGAGTTCGTGGTCCGCGGCTACCTGACCGGCGTCAGCGATACCAGCATCTGGCGGGCCTACGAACGCGGCGAGCGCGAGTTCTGCGGCCATCCGCTACCGGTGGGCCTGCGCAAGCACGAGCGCCTCCCGGCGAACCTGCTGACGCCCTCGACCAAGGCCCCCAAGGGCGAGCACGACCTCAGCGTCGGCAAGGACTGGCTGATCGCTCGCGGCCTGATCTCGGCCGAGCAATTCGCCGCGCTCGAGCGTCGCTGCCTCGCGCTATTCGCCGCCGGGCAAGCGATGGCGGCCGAGCGCGGGCTGATCCTGGTCGACACCAAGTACGAGCTCGGCGTCCGCGACGACGGCGAAATCGTGCTGATCGACGAGATCCACACGCCCGACAGCTCGCGCTACTGGTTCGCTGACAGCTACCCCGACGCGATGGCCCGCGGCGACGACCCGCGCAGCCTCGACAAGGAGTTCCTGCGCCGCTGGTTGGTCGAGCACGGCTTTCGCGGCGACGGCCCGCCTCCGACCCTCCCCGACGAGATCCGCCTCGAGGCTGCGCGTCGCTACATCGAGGTCCACGAGCTGCTCACGGGTCAGCCGTTCCAGGTCGACCCCGAGCCGCCGCTACCCCGCCTGCGCCGCAACCTCGGCCTCGCCTGAGTCGCGTCGCAATTTGTGTGCAACACGGCCTCGCGGCCGGTCGACCACGCGGGGCATGCCCTCGCTCGTGCATCACGTCCTGGTCGACCTCCTCCGCGGCCATCCGCATCTCGTTCCCAAACTGCTGCGCGACGCGGCCGGGGCCGTGCTGCCCGGTTTCCACGCGATCACGGTAGCCGACACGACGCTCGACGTGTTGCAGCCCGCGACTCGCCAGGCCGATCTGGTGCTCGAGCTGCGTCGCTGCGACGGCACCGTGGTCCTGGCGATCGTGCTCGAGGTCCAGCTCCGGGTCGACCGCCGCAAGTGGCTCGCATGGCTCGCGTACCTCCGCCCTGGCCCACGGCAACCGCGTCCCCGCGGTGCTCCCGGCCCCCGCCGAGGCCCTCTCCGCTGTCGACACCGGCCTCGCCGAGGTATACTGCGCCTTGCTCAGCACTCACCTGCGTGCCCCCGTCCGGCGCGCCCTGGAGGCCCACGTCATGGATCTCGAGAAGTACCGTGATCTCCCGCGCCCGCGCTGGCTGCTTCGACTCAAGGCCAAGGCGGTCGCCGAGGGCAAGGCCGAGGGCAAGGCCGAGGGGGTGGTGGAGGGCCGCGTCGAGGGCGAACTGGTCGCCCGCCGGGCCGTCCTGCTGCGCCTCGCCGATCGCGTCGGCCTCGAGCTGACCCCACGCCAGCGCCAGAAGATCGCCGAGTGCGAGCGCGTCGCCACCCTCGACCTGTGGATCGACCGCGTCGTGCAGGTTCGGTCGGCGCAGGGGCTGTTCGCGGCGGCGCGCCCGCGCCCGACCCACGCTTGATTTGTCCGCGTACGCGGTCCACTGTGGGCGGCAGAGGAGCGCCCCCATGCACTCGATGATCGCCTCGTTCCTGGCCTTCGCCTTCGGTCTCATGTTCATGTCGGCGCTGCTGCCGGGGATGGTCGTGCGCGATACGGGCAGCGCGCTCAAGGCCGCGGCTATCTGTGGCGTGCTCAGCGTCGTCGTCGGCAAGCTGCTGTTCGCGGTGCTCTCGCTGATCTTCTTCTTCCCGATCCTCATCACCGGGCCGCTCGGCGCGTTCGTCGTGCAGACCTTCGTGAACGCCGTGCTGCTGACGATCACGGAGAACCTGGTCGACGGCGTCCGGTTCCAGCGCTGGCGCACCGCGCTGTGGGCGGCCGTCGGACTGACCCTCCTGCAGCTCATCGCCTCGCGCGGCGTCGGGGGTTGACTCACTTGGCCGGGCGCCCCGCGTGGGGTGCCGGCAAACGCCGTCTGCTAGGCTCCGCCCGCGATGTGCGGTGTTTTTGGCGTCTTCAACCATCCCGAGGCGGCGAACCTCACCTATCTCGGCCTGCACGCGCTGCAGCATCGGGGCCAGGAGTCTGCCGGCATCGTCACCAACCAGGGCGGCACGCTGCACGCGGTGCGCAAGATGGGCCTCGTCTCCGAGGTCTTCACGCAGGATGTGTTCCCGCAGCTGCCCGGCCGCGTGGCGATCGGGCACGTCCGCTACACCACCGCCGGCGGCTCGCTGCCCAAGAACATCCAGCCGCTGACCGCCGAGGCCCGGCACAGCTCGATCGCCGTCGCCCACAACGGCAACCTGATCAACGCCGAGGTGTTACGCGACGAGCTCGAGGAGGACGGCGCGATCTTCTCGTCGCAGTCGGACACCGAGGTCATCTTGCAGCTGATGGCGCGCAGCCGGGCCGGCGGCTTCGTCGAGCGCCTCATCGACGCGCTCGGCCGGGTCCGCGGGGCCTACAGCCTGGTGTTCACGGCCGATGACCGGCTGATCGCCGCGCGCGACCCCCACGGCTTTCGCCCGCTGATCCTCGGGCGCCTCCGGCAAAACCCGGAGTGCTACGTCATCGCCTCCGAGACCTGCGCCTTCGACCTCATCGAGGCAGAGCGCATCCGGGACGTCGCCCCTGGCGAGATCCTCATCATCGACGGGAGTGGTTTGCAGAGCGTCCAGATGCGCCGCGAGCCCCGCCGCTTCTGCGTGTTCGAGCACGTCTACTTCGCCCGCCCCGACAGCGTGCTCGACGACCTCTCCGTGTACGACGCTCGCATCGCCATGGGCGAGCAGCTCGCCCGCGAGACCGGCGTCGCCGCCGACGTCGTCATCCCCGTACCGGACTCCGGCATGGTCGCCGCGCTCGGCTACTCGCGAGCCAGCGGGATCGCGTTCGAGATGGGCCTGATCCGCAATCATTACGTCGGTCGCACCTTCATCGAGCCCAAGGACTCGATCCGTCACTTCGGGGTCAAGCTCAAGCTCAACCCGGTGCCGCAGGTACTCAAGGGTCGCCGCGTGATCGTCGTCGACGACTCGCTGGTCCGCGGGACCACCTCGCGCAAGATCGTGAAGATGCTGCGGGCGGCCGGGGCCTCCGAGGTCCACCTGCGGATCTCCTCGCCGCCGGTCATCAGCCCCTGCTACTACGGCATCGACACCCCGACGCGGGCCGAGCTCCTGGCCTCGACCCACAACCCCGAGGAGGTCGCGCGGTACATCACGGCCGACTCCGTGGCCTACCTCTCGCCCGAGGGGCTCATGCAGGCCGTGCGGGGTGAATCTGGTGTAACCTACTGCACCTCCTGCTTTACCGGCGATTACCCGATCCGCTTCACGCCCCCACAGGGCCGGCGCCAGCTGCGATTGATCGAGGTCTGACCTCCACATCATCCCCATGACTGCCCTCCAGAGTCTCCCCGAGCATAACAAGATCACCGAGCAGCTCGCTCGTCTCGCGGCCCGACTGGCCGAGCTGCGGCGGCATCTTTGACTACGTCGGCAAGCGTGAACGCCTCGAGGAGCTAGACGCGCACACCGCCGACCCGTCGTTCTGGACCAAGAACGACCGGGCCCAGGAGCTGCTGCGCGAGCAGGCCACCACCAAGAAGATCGTCGACGACCTCGACGAGGCACAAAAGCGCCTCGACGACGCCACGACCCTCTACGAGCTCGGGCGCGAGGCCGAGGACACCGACAGCATCCTCGAGGCCGCCTCCGGCATGGACGCCCTCGAGGCCCGCGTCGCCAAGATGGAATTTCGCCGGATGCTCGGCGGTCGCCTCGACAACAACAACGCGATCGTGTCAGTCAACGCTGGCGCCGGCGGGGTCGACAGCCAGGACTGGGCGCAGATGCTGCAACGCATGTACATGCGCTGGGGCGAGCGTCACGGCTTCAAGGTCGTCATCCTCGACCTCCAGGACGGCGAGCAGGCCGGCATCCGCAGCGTCGAGATCGCCATCGAGGGCGAGTACGCCTACGGCTACCTGCGCTCGGAGATCGGCGTGCACCGCCTGGTTCGCATCAGCCCCTTCGACGCCAACGCCCGCCGCCAGACCAGCTTCGCCAGCGTCATGGTGTTGCCCGACGCCAGCGATCACGACGGCGAGGTCGAGATCAACGACGCCGACCTGCGCGTCGACACCTACCGCTCGTCGGGCGCCGGCGGCCAGCACGTCAACAAGACCGAGTCGGCCGTGCGCCTGACCCACTTGCCGACCGGCCTCGTCGTCGCCTGCCAGATCGAGCGCTCGCAGCACAAGAACATGGCCACCGCGCGCCGCATGCTGATGGCCAAGCTCCTCGACCTCGAGCAGCAAAAGCGTGACGCGGAGCGGGTCTCGCTCGAGGGCGAGAAGCGCAAGATCGAGTGGGGCAGCCAGATCCGCTCGTACGTGCTCCAGCCGTACCAGCAGGTCAACGACCACCGCACCGAGCTCAAGAGCTCCGCCGTCAACGCGGTCCTCGACGGCGACCTCGACGAGTTCATCGAGGCCTTCCTCCTCCAGCAATCCAAGCCGCCTGACCCGAACTAGGCGCCTCGTCCCGGAACCGCATGCTCGTCGTCGGACCTCCCGGTGCGCATCCTGACTCGCCGGGTCGGGACCGACGCGGACACGAACGAGGGCGCAGCCCGTGACATCCAGCAGAGCCACACGGCTGCACTGGCAGATCGCATGGCGGCACCTGCGAGCCGGCGATCGCCCGCCGACGTGGGTGCGCGCCGTGCTGGCGATGGCCGTGTATCTCGTGGTCGTCGGCCTCGGCCTCGTCTTGTACGCGCAGCTGGGGCTCGCGCCAGAGCCGGCCCTGATCGACGTCGGCGCGCTCGCGTTGCCGGCGGGCCTCGAGCCCGTCGACATGATCCCTACGCCGCGCCAAAGTTATTATGGAACGCTCGGCGCGTTCACCCTGCTGCTCGGTGGGGCCCTGCTGCTCGGCGGCACGCTGTCGCGGATCTTCACCGTGCTCGCCACCGTGATCACGATCTCCGTGATGCTCGGCTGCATGGCGCTGGTGGTCGTGCTCAGCCTGATGACGGGCCTCGAGCACGACCTGCGCGACAAGATCCTCGGGCAGCGCGCACACATCCGCGTCAGTCGGGAGGACGGCAAGCCGTTCGCCGACTATCTCGCGCTCGCGCAGGCCATCCGGGCCGAGCCGGGCGTCATCGGGGCCAGCCCGTATCTGCAGGGCGAGGTGATGGTTCGCAGCGGGTTCCAGCGCCAGGGCGGGATCCTGCTCGGCATCGTCCCCGAGTTGCACGCGGGCGTCTCGAATCTCCCCGAGATCCTCAGCGAAGGAAAATACGACTTCCTCGCCAACCCCGCCGCGGTGCCCGAGTCGCCCTTCACATTCGAGATGTCCGCGCCCGTGCGCGAGCCCGACGAGCCCGACCCGACCCCCGACCCCGCCGAGGGTGTCGTCGGAAATGGCGCGACTGCCTTGCCACCGCCGCCGCCGTTGCCGAGCGCGCTCGACGACATCGAGGACGCCGACGCCGGCTGGGAGGACCCCGAGGCCGAGATCGCCAAGCTGCGGGCCACAGGCAAGCTGCCACCACCGAAGATCACCGACGAGGTGCCCGTCGAGGGCACGGTCACCCCGAAGGGTCCGGCCGCCGCGATCCCGCTGACCCCGCGCGCCGCTGCGATCATCGCCGAGGACGACGACGGCGGCTGGGAGGACCCGGAGGCCGAGATCGCCCGACTGCGCCGCGAGGGCAAGCTCCCACCTGGCCCGAAGGACATGCCCGATGAGCCAGCCGGCCCCCCGGAGCCCGCCGACGACACCGACGACACCGACGACACCGACGACACCGACGACACCGACGACACCGACGACACCGACGACACCGACATCGCCTCGGGTCCGCTCGAGGGCATGTTCATCGGCAGTGAGAAGGCCAAGGAGCTGGCCGCGCACCTCGGCGATCCGGTCCAGCTCATCACCCCCATCGGCCGTTTGACCCCCGCGGGGCGGATCCCGGGCGTCATGAAGGTCAAGGTCGCCGGGGTGTTCGACGCCCACCACTACGAGTACGACCGCTGGCTGGTCTACCTCGAGCTCTCGCGCGCGCAGGCGTTCCTGCGCGCCGGCGATCGCGTGTCGGGCATCGAGATCAAGGTCGACGATGTCGACCAGCTCGCCGATCGCAAGCGACTCGTGCAAGCCGTCGTCGACCGCATGGGCCGCGACGACCTCGTCGTCCAGGACTGGCAGGAGCTCAACCGCAGCCTGTTCTCGGCGATGGCCCTTGAAAAAATTGCCGTGTTCATCGCGCTGCTGTGCGTGATCCTCGTCGCCTCGTTCGGCATCCTCGGGTCCAACCTGATGAGCGTGCTCGAGAAGGCCAAGGAGATCGCGATCCTCAAGACCATGGGTTGCACCGACCGCCTGATCCAGAAGGTCTTCATCGCCGAGGGTCTGTGCCTCGGGGTGCTCGGCGCGGCCCTGGGGATCGTCGCCGGCATCGCCCTGTGCCTCGTCCTCGATCGCTTCGGCCTGCCGCTCGGTGGTACCCTCCAGGGCTTCGAGGAGCTGCCGGTCGCCGTCGACCCGGTCGAGGTCGTGCTCGTCGGTCTCTCGTCGCTGGCGATCGTGTGGCTGTCGAGCCTCTATCCCGCGCGGATCGCCTCGCGCATGCGCCCGGTCGACGCGCTCCGGCAGGCCGAGCGATGAGCCGCCTCGAGTGGCTGACCGCCTGGCGCCACCTGCGGGCCCTGCATCCGCCGCCGTGGCTCGGCCGCGTCTCGTTGATGGCCGCCTACCTCGTCGCTATCGGCGGCGCCTTTTTGACCTGGTCGGCCTCGGCCCCGCGTCCCGGGCTGTTCGGCCCCGCGATGTTCGAAACACCACCGGTCGACTACGCCGGCTTCTTCGGCGTGTTCACGCTGGCGGTCGGCGGCGTGGTCCTGGCGTTCTGCGGGCTCGCGCGCCTGTTCAATCTCCTCGCCACGATCATCACCTTCTCGGTCGCGCAGGGCTGCATGGCGCTGGTGCTGGTGCTCGGCCTCATGAGCGGCCTCGAGGACGACCTGCGCGGGCGACTGCTCGATCACAAGGCGCACATCCGGGTCGCGCAGGTCGACGGCGCCGGCTTCGTCGCCGACGAAGCGCTCATGGCCGCCCTGACCGGCGCGCCGGAGGTCGCGGGCGCCAGCGCGATCCTCGAGGGCGAGGTGCTGGTCCGCACCGCCTACGGCCGCCAGGGCGCCACCTTGCTCGGCGTCGACCCCGAGCGCCACCGCAGCGTCACCGCGCTGGCCCGCGAGGTCGAACAGGGCAGCTACGCCTTCATGACGGCCCCCGAGCGCATCCCGATGCTCGGCATGATGGCCTTCGAGGAAGAAGGGGCAGGGGACACACCCGCGTCCCCGCCGCCCTCACAACCCGCGAGCGACGAGGACGAGGGCTGGGAGGACCCCGCCGCGGCTCCGGCCCCGCCGCCCGTCACACCGCCTGTCCCGAAGGACCTGCCCGAAGAGCCAGACGACGGCGGCGCCTGGGAGGACCCCGAGGTCGAGATCCCGCGCCTGCGCGCCAGCGGTGCGATCCCTCCGGCGGTCACCCCTGCATTACCCCCGGAGATCGCCGCGGGCACCCCGGTCGCACCGGACGCCGAGCGACCCGGGTCGCCGACACTCGATCCGACACCCGAGGCTGCCCCGGTCTTACAGCCCCCGGCCGTGCTCCCTCCGGTCCTGATCGGCCGCGAGCTCGCGGCCGATCTCGGCGTCGGCCTCGGCGATCGCCTCCAACTCATCACCCCCGTCGGCCGCATCACGCCGCAGGGCATGGTCCCCGGCATGCTGGTCGTG